>JAQGHZ010000455.1 GCA_028291485.1 Rubritepida sp.
CGAGCCCCGCCTGACTGCAAAACATCTCGCCGGCCAAGTGCGGGGTGGCGCCGATCCCCGGCGAGCCGAAGCTCATTTGCCGTGGTCGGCCGCGCGCCATGGCCACAAAGTCGGCGACGGTGTGCACGGGAAGGTCCTTGTTGACGATCAACGCCAGCGGGACTTGGCTGATCAAGGAGACCGGTGCGATGTCGCGTTCGCTGTCGTAGGGCAGACGGTCGTACATGGATGGATTGAGCGCGAAGGGCATCGCGGCAACCAGGAGCGTGTGGCCGTCGGGGGGCGCCCTGGCGACCACCTCCGTTGCAACCACCGTATTGCCACCCGGCCGGTTCTCGACCAGCACAGTCTGGCCCCACATAACGCCCAAGCGGTGCGCAAGCGCGCGTGCCTGTATATCGGTGGCACCGCCGGGCACGTAAGGCACGATCAGGCGAACTGGCCCGCGCGGATATGGCGGCGTGGACTGAGCCTGCGCAGTATGGGCGACACCACCCGCAAGGGCCGCGGCAAGTGCCCGCCGCATCATCCACATGGTTGTTTCTCCCCCACTCACTCCAAGCAGAACACCCCGCGAGACTAGGCACAAGCCAAAGGTGCAGCGCTGGCCGATCCCAAGCGTTCGGTCCGCCTGGAAATTGATGAGTTTCGGAATGCGTTGCCGGGGTTGTTAGAGGTGGCTCGCAGCTCCGAGAAGCAGAGCGCATTTGGCGGAGAGGTGCGAAGTAGCCGTGAACCAGCTTCCGCCGTCACAGGTTCATACGCATCCACTGCCGACGGAGTTCATGAACTGAGGTTCCGCAAATCCTTCTTGGTTGACCGATACGCTCTCTGCTTCGCAGCCAAGCGGCGACGTCCGACCTCCTGCGCCGCCCCCTCTTTCGCCAGCTCCGCCGCCTCCACTTCTCGGCTCAGCTTCTGGAAATGCGCCCAGCGGTCGGGGTCGAGGAGGCCCCCGTCCAGCGCGCCGCGCACCGCACAGCCCGGTTCCGTGCTGTGTCCGCAGTCGCTAAACCGGCAATTCAGGGCCAGGCGCTCTACGTCGTCAAAGACCGTGCTGAGACCCTCGTCAACGTCAATCAGGCCAACTTCGCGTATGCCAGGCGTGTCGAGGATCAGCCCGCCGCCAGGCAGCAGGACGAGTTGGCGATAGCTGGTGGTGTGACGCCCCCGGGCATCGGTGGCGCGGATTTCCTGGGTTGCCATCCGCTCCTCACCGAGCAGGGCATTCACCAGAGTGGATTTCCCGACGCCCGATGAACCGATCAGGACACACGTCTCGCCCGGCGAGATGTGATCCATCAAGCCGCCGAGGCCAAGGCCCTGGCGCGCCGAAACCATGAGCACCGGGCAGCCCGCCGCCAGCCTGGCTATGTCGGCGGCCTGGCTCTCGGGTTGCTCGCACAGGTCGGCCTTGGTCAGCACCACCACCGGCCGCGCACCGCTCTGCCAGGCAGCCGCGAGGAAGCGCTCAAGCCGACGCGGATTGAGGTCAGCGTTCATTGAGGTGACAACGAAGACGACATCGACGTTGGCGGCGATGACCTGCAGCGTCTGCACGCTGTCGGCCGCCCGACGCACGAAGGCCGTGCGGCGAGGCAGGACAGCATGAACGGTGGCTGTACCTTCGCCGGTGGTTGCAGACAAAGCCACCCAGTCGCCGGCGGCGGGATGGCCCCCCTCTTGAGCCTCGTGACGCAGGCGTCCGGACAGTCTGGCCCTCAGGTTGCCGGCATCCGTGACCACCAGATTCGCTTCGCGCTGTTGGACGATGATACGCCCGGGCACGTAGCCGGCACGCGCATGCGGCTCGAAGGCCACCCGCAGCGCATTGGACCAGCCATACTGTTCGATCAAAAGCGGCACTCTCACAGGGGATTGCCACTATAGCACCGACCGGGCGGCAAACCGCCCCATGGGACTGTGGCCGATGAAATCATTAGCGCAAAACGGAGCAGGTAATGGTCTATTGCGCCTAGGATGGAGCGCCTCAATAGCTTCTTAGGCGCCGTCCCGCAGGACAATAGCCGCGGCGGTCGCCTGAGCATAATCACCGGTGGCGCTACATCCGGCGAGGATGCGAGCTTGTGCGTGCCATGGCATCCGCCCTAGTGGATCCCAAAGGGGCCGCGGAGGGACGCGCGCTGCTACCAGCGCAGTACAGCGCTCACTGTGCCAACAAGGACCAATCATGAGAAAGCCTAACTACAACATGGAACGTAAGGACCGGGAGCGCGCCAAGCAGGCCAAGGCCATGGCGAAGGTGGAGAAGCGTGCAGTGAAAGGCGACGAAAGCCGCCAGTCCGACGTCTCAACGATGGGCGACCACGTCGATACGGGTGAAGCCGAAAGGCAGAAGTCGGACGACTGAGCGATCTACAAGTCGTTTTCCACCCCGCCCCTCGCTTGCTGTCCGACGGGACGGGCATCCGCGAAAGGTGCATCTAGGCATCGTCGCAGACCTAGAGTGGTGTTGCGATCGCGCCGGAAGCGCTGAACGGGTCACCGATCGGGCAGCACCTGATCGGCGCGCCCCCAGCCTTTCAGGGCCTTCGATGCCGGCCGCCTTAGCAGCTCAGCCACGTCGCCGATGTGCCATCGATCGGCGCGCTCACGCGTCCGGAGTTCCTCCCAGGTGATCGGCACCGCGACTGGCGCGCCCGGCCGGGCGCGCACGGCATAAGGCATCACGGCCGTCGCGCCGCGCTGGTTGCGGAGGTAGTCCACGAAGATCCTGCCCTT
>JAQGHZ010000470.1 GCA_028291485.1 Rubritepida sp.
AAGAACAACGACGTCGAGATCGCGAAATCCAACATCCTGCTGGTTGGCCCTACCGGGTCGGGCAAGACGCTGCTGGCGCAGACCCTGGCGCGTATCCTCGACGTGCCGTTCACCATGGCGGACGCCACCACGCTGACCGAGGCCGGCTATGTCGGCGAGGATGTGGAAAACATCATCCTCAAGCTGCTGCAGTCGGCCGACTACAACGTGGAGCGGGCGCAGCGCGGCATCGTCTATATCGACGAGGTCGACAAGATCAGCCGCAAGTCGGACAACCCGTCCATCACGCGCGACGTGTCGGGCGAGGGCGTCCAGCAGGCGCTGATGAAGATCATGGAGGGCACCGTGGCCTCCGTGCCGCCGCAGGGCGGCCGGAAGCACCCGCAGCAGGACTTCCTGCAGGTGGACACGACCAACATCCTCTTCATCTGCGGCGGCGCCTTCTCGGGTCTCGAGAAGATCATCGGCTCCCGCGGCAAGGGTTCGGGCATCGGCTTCGGCGCCGAGGTCCGCAGCCCCGAGGACCGGCGCATGGGTGCCGTGCTCCGCGAGGTGGAGCCCGAGGATCTCCTGAAGTTCGGCCTGATCCCCGAGTTCATCGGCCGCCTGCCCGTCGTCGCGACGCTCGAGGACCTGGACGAGAAGGCCCTCATCGAGATCCTGACGCGGCCGAAGAACGCCCTGCTCAAGCAGTACCAGCGCCTCTTCGAGATGGAGGGCGCCAAGCTCACCTTCACGGAGGACGCGCTGAAGTCCGTGGCCAGTCGCGCCATCCAGCGCAAGACCGGCGCCCGCGGGCTCCGCTCCATCATGGAACAGATCCTGCTGACCACCATGTTCGAGCTGCCCGGCCTGACGGATGTCGAGGAAGTGGTGGTGAACCGCGAGGTGGCCGAGGTCCGGGCCCAGCCACTGTTCATCTATGGCGAGAAGCCGGAAGAGCAGAGCTCGGCATGAGGGACGGCGGGCCGGTTGTTTCCCGCCAACCCATGACCAGATACTTTACATACACCGTGGCCAAGGGTGGATGTGCCGATTGCGGGCATCCATCAGGCCGACTGTCCCAGTGAGGTCCCTATGACGGAAGTGATTCGCGGCGAGTTGTTACCCGTATTGCCGCTGCGGGATATTGTGGTCTTCCCGCACCTGATCGTGCCGCTCTTCGTCGGCCGTGAGAAATCCGTGCGCGCCCTCGAAGCCGTGATGCGCGACGACAAGCAGATCCTGCTGGTCGCCCAGAAGAACGCCGAGCAGAACGATCCCGGCGCGAGCGATCTGTACGAAACCGGCACCATCTCGACGGTGCTGCAGCTGCTGAAGCTGCCCGACGGCACCGTGAAGGTGCTGGTCGAGGGCGGCCGTCGCGCGAAGATCGTGCAGTTCAAGGAGACGGACAACTACTTCGAGGCCTATGCCGAGACGGTCGAGGAGACCCCCTCGGAGAAGCGCGAGGTCGAGGCGCTGATGCGCAGCGTCGTCTCGCAGTTCGAGAGCTACATCAAGCTCAACAAGAAGATCTCGCCCGAGGTTCTCGTCTCGATCAACCAGATCGACGACGCCAGCAAGCTCGCCGACACGATCGCCAGCCACCTCTCCATCAAGATCCCGGAGAAGCAGGAACTGCTGGAGATCGGCTCCGTCGGCGGCCGGCTGGAGCGTATCTTCGCCCATATGGAAGGCGAGATGAGCGTGCTCCAGGTGGAGAAGCGCATCCGCAGCCGCGTGAAGCGGCAGATGGAGAAGACCCAGCGCGAGTACTACCTCAACGAGCAGATGAAGGCGATCCAGAAGGAGCTGGGCGAGGGCGAGGACGGCAAGGACGAAACCGCCGAGCTCGAGGCCCGGATCAAGGCCACCAAGCTCTCGAAGGAAGCGCGCGAGAAGGCGCTGGCCGAGCTGAAGAAGCTCCGCACCATGTCGCCCATGTCCGCCGAGGCGACCGTGGTGCGCAACTACCTGGACTGGATCCTGTCCATTCCCTGGAAGAAGCGCAGCAAGGTCCGTAACGACATCGTCGCGGCCCAGGAGGTGCTCGACAACGACCATTACGGCCTCGAGAAGGTCAAGGAGCGGATCACCGAGTATCTGGCGGTGCAGTCGCGCAGCCAGAAGATCAGGGGGCCGATCCTGTGCCTCGTCGGCCCGCCCGGCGTGGGCAAGACCTCGCTCGGCAAGTCGATCGCCAAGGCCACCGGCCGGAACTTCGTGCGCATGTCGCTCGGCGGTGTCAGGGACGAGGCGGAGATCCGCGGTCACCGGCGGACCTATATCGGCTCCATGCCGGGCAAGGTCGTCCAGGGCATGAAGAAGGCCAAGACGTCCAACCCGCTCTTCCTGCTGGACGAGATCGACAAGCTCGGCGCCGACTGGCGCGGCGACCCGTCCTCGGCCCTGCTTGAGGTGCTGGATCCGGAGCAGAACGCGACCTTCGCGGATCATTACCTGGAGGTGGATTACGACCTCTCGGACGTGATGTTCGTGACGACCGCGAACTCGTTGCGCATGCCCCAGCCGCTGCTGGACCGCATGGAGATCATCCGCATCCCCGGCTACACCGAGGATGAGAAGGTCCAGATCGCCAAGCGGCACCTGATCGCCAAGGTCTCCGAGGCCAATGGCCTGAAGGCGGGCGAGTGGACGCTGAGCGATGACGGCCTGCTCGACCTCGTGCGCTACTACACGCGCGAAGCCGGCGTCCGCAGCCTCGAGCGCGAGCTCGGCGGCCTGGCGCGCAAGGCGGTGAAAGAGATCGTCTCGAAGAAGGCCAAGAAGGTCGCGATCACCGTCAAGAACCTCGAGAAGTATGCGGGCATCAAGAAGTTCCGCTACGGCGAGACCGAGAGCGAGGACATGGTCGGCGTCGTGACCGGCCTGGCCTGGACCGAGGTGGGCGGCGAGATCCTGACCATCGAGAGCGTGGTGGTGCCCGGCAAGGGCAACATCAAGCCGACGGGCCAGCTCGGCGACGTCATGAAGGAGAGCGTGAGTGCCGCGCTGTCCTACGTGCGGTCGCGCTCGGTCACCTTCGGCATCAAGCCGACGCTGTTCGAGAAGCGGGACATCCATGTGCACGTGCCGGAAGGTGCGACGCCCAAGGATGGTCCGTCCGCGGGCATCGCGATGGCGGTCTCCATCGTCAGCGTGCTGACCGGCATCCCGGTCCGGCGCGACGTGGCGATGACGGGCGAGATCACGCTGCGCGGCCGTGCACTGCCGATCGGCGGGTTGAAGGAGAAGCTGCTCGCGGCCCTCCGGGCGGGGATCACCACGGTCTTCATCCCGAAGGACAACGAGAAGGACCTCGCCGACATCCCGGACAGCGTGAGGAAGGCGCTGAAGATCATCCCGGTCAGCCATGCCGACCAGGTGATCAACCAGGCGCTGGTGCGTCCGCCGGAGCCGATCACCTGGGTGGAGCCGGAGGAGACTCCGGTGCCGCCGACCGAATCGGAGACGGCGGTCCGCCCTCACTGAGTGGTCTTGCCCCCGCGTTGAGCGGGGTCTTGAATCGAGTCGCAGGGGGGCGTCGCGGTCGCGGCGCCCCCTTTGCATATCAAGGCTCTGCGCGCGTCATCCCCAGAAAACCGAGGGTTTCCGCCACGAATCGGGCGATGCGGCGATTGACGCCCCGGAAAACCGGCCCTTAGTGTCCCGCTATCGATCACGGCGGTGGAATCGGTCCGCTCGCCATTGGGTCAGTTCGGAAGGGGGGACATCCCATGAACAAGCAGGATCTCGTTGCGGTCGTTTCGGAATCGGGCGAGCTGTCGAAGGCCAAGGCCGGCGACGTGCTGAACTCGGTGTTCGAGGCGATCACCAAGGCGCTGAAGAAGAAGCAGGAGGTCCGTCTGGTGGGCTTTGGCACGTTCAGCACGAGCAAGCGCAAGGCCGGCAAGGGCCGCAACCCGCGCACGGGCGAGGAGATCAAGATCCCCGCCTCGACGACCGTCCGCTTCAAGGCCGGCAAGAACCTCAAGGACAACGTGAACTAACACGACGCCACAAGCGTGCCGTGACGTGGCGGGGTCCTGTCGGGCCTCGGTGGTCGTCCTCGCGAGGCACGCCTCGCGAGGACGTCATGGCCGCCATGCTGGGCGGGTCGCGCCTGCTGGAATAGCTTCATTTCAGGAGAGGCGGGCCTGCCCGGGCTCCCGGCCGCGGCGCGTTCATCTACGGGCGGCCAGCGGCGGCCCCATGACATCGCAATCGGTGCTACAAGGGCATCACGACGCCCGGCGTTTGAGGGCACGAAAAGCAGCTTCACGCCTCGGCGTGAGGGGCGCTTAGCTCAGAGGTAGAGCGCCTGCTTTACACGCAGGATGTCGGCGGTTCGACCCCGTCAGCGCCCACCAGATTTTCCTTCATGTCGGTTGGTTGACAGGCATGGGAGGGGGCCGTAAACGCCCCCCAACATCTTAGCGGGTGTAGCTCAGTTGGTTAGAGCGCCGGCCTGTCACGCCGGAGGTCGCGGGTTCGAGCCCCGTCACTCGCGCCAGATATTCCTCCCATCTCGCAGCGCTTCGATCGTCCTCTGGACGGCTCCGTGATCGGCTCTTCTGTTGCGAATGATTCGCAAGAAAGCGCAATGAGCCCCTGGGTCTAGCGGGTGGTTTAACGTGGCCCCCCTATGGCAACCTGACACGGCCTTGCTGTATGGTGCGCCGCGTCAGAGGGGGCCCCCGGGCATCCGTCTGGCTGGCGCTCGTTCCGGGCGCGGATTTGTGAAACGCAAGGCACGACGATGACGCAGCCCCTGCTCGCCGAGTATTTTCCGATCCTCGTCTTTCTGGGTATCGCCGGCGGCATCGCGATCGCCATGGTCGGCGGCAGCATGCTCCTCGCGCGCCAGAAACCGTATGCGGAAAAGCTCTCGGCCTACGAGTGCGGCTTCGCCCCCTTCGACGACACGCGCCGCCGCTTCGACGTGCGTTTCTACCTCGTTGCCATCCTCTTCATCATCTTCGACCTCGAGGTCGCCTTCCTTTTCCCCTGGGCGGTCACGCTGGGCGACATCGGCTGGCTCGGCTTCGGTTCGATGATGGGCTTTCTGAGCGTGCTAACGGTGGGTTTCATCTACGAATGGCGCAAGGGCGCCCTGGACTGGGAGTAAGCCCATGAGCGACCTCGCCTGGAACCGTGAGGCGGCCCCGCCCGGGCCGCAGCAGGACGCAGTGCTCCGCGCCGTCACTGGCGAAATGGAGGAAAAGGGCTTCGTCGTCGCCAACCTCGACAAGGTGGTGAACTGGGCCCGTACCGGCAGCCTCTGGCCGATGACCTTCGGTCTCGCCTGCTGCGCGGTGCCGATGATCCACGCCTACATGGCGCGCTACGACCTCGACCGCTTCGGCATCATCCCGCGCGGCTCGCCGCGGCAGTCGGATGTGATGATCGTGGCCGGCACGCTGACCAACAAGATGGCTCCCGCGCTGCGCAAGGTCTACGACCAGATGTCCGAGCCGCGCTGGGTCATCTCCATGGGCAGCTGCGCCAATGGCGGCGGCTACTACCACTACAGCTACAGCGTGGTCCGCGGCTGCGACCGCATCGTGCCGGTGGACATCTATGTGCCCGGCTGCCCGCCGACGGCCGAGGCGCTCGTCTATGGCATCCTGCAGCTCCAGCGGAAGATCCGCCGCACGGGGACGATCCTTCGTGGTTGATGCGCTCGAATCCGACATCCGCGCGTCGCTGGGCGACCGCCTTCCGGTCGAGTTCAGCCGCGCCCGCTACGGCGCCGAGCTCGTGCTGCACGCGACGCGCGAATCGCTGCTGCCGCTGATGCTGCTGCTGCGCGACACGCCGTCGCTGGACTTCGCGCAGCTCATGGATGTCTGCGGCGTGGACTGGCCCGAGCGGCCGGAGCGCTTCGACGTCGTCTACAACCTGCTCTCGCTGACGCGGAACGCGCGCGTCACCGTGATCGTGCCGACCGACGAGTCGCTGCCCGTGCCGAGCGTCGCGCCGATCTGGCCGACCGCGATCTGGTTCGAGCGCGAGACCTGGGACATGTACGGCGTCGTCTTCGCCGGCCTCGCCGACCTGCGCCGGCTGCTGACGGATTACGGCTTCGAGGGCCATCCGCTGCGCAAGGATTTCCCGCTGACCGGCTTCGTCGAGGTCCGCTACGACGAGGAGGCCGGTCGCGTCGTGCAGGAGCCGGTGAAGCTCACCCAGGACTTTCGTTCGTTCGACTTCATGAGTCCCTGGGAGGCGATGACCTCGCTGCCGGGCGACGAGAAGGTCCACCTCAACCGGCTTCCCACGCCGGAGCCTGCCAAGACGGAAGGGGACAAGCCGTGAGCGACCTTAGCCCGACCGAAGACCTGAGCCCGACCGGGCCCACCGAGATCGACACGCCGCGCCGCATCGTCGAGATGGACAGCCACACCATCAACTTCGGCCCGCAGCACCCGGCCGCGCATGGCGTGCTGCGCCTCATCCTGGAGATGAAGGGCGAGGTGGTGGAGCGCGCCGATCCGCATATCGGCCTGCTGCACCGCGGCACCGAGAAGCTGATCGAGTACAAGACCTATCTGCAGGCGCTGCCCTACTTCGATCGCCTCGATTACGTGTCGCCGATGTGCATGGAGCATGCCTTTGCGCTCGGTACGGAGCGGCTGCTCGGCATCGACAAGGATATCCCGGAGCGCGCGCAGTACATCCGCGTGATGTTCGCCGAGCTCACGCGCATCCTGAATCACCTGCTGAACGTGACGACCTACGCGCTGGACTGCGGCGCCATCACGCCGGCGCTCTGGGGCTTCGAGCAGCGCGAGCACCTGCTCGAGATGTACGAAATGACCTCGGGCAGCCACTACCACGCGAACTACTTCCGGCCCGGCGGCGTCGCCAAGGACATTCCCGCCGCGCTGACGCCGAAGATCGAAGCCTGGATGGCGCAGTTCCCCGCCTTCCTCGACGAGTTGGAGAGGCTGCTGACGGGCAACCGCATCTTCAAGCAGCGCACCGTCGACATCGGCGTGATGACGGCCGAGCAGGCGATGGCCTGGGGCTTCTCCGGCCCCTGCCTGCGCGCCTCGGGCATGGCCTGGGACCTGCGCAAGTCGCAGCCCTACGACGTCTACGACCGGATGCAATTCGACATCCCCGTCGGCCGCAACGGCGACTGCTACGACCGCTACCTGGTCCGCATGCAGGAGATGCGTCAGTCGATGCGCATCGTCCGCCAGTGCCTGGACCAGATGAAGCCGGGGCCGGTCAAGATCCTGGACAACAAGATCGTGCCGCCGAGCCGCGGGACCATGAAGCGCTCGATGGAAGCGCTGATCCACCACTTCAAGCTTTACACCGAGGGCTATCACGTGCCGGCGGGCAGCACCTACACCGTGACCGAGGCGCCCAAGGGCGAATTCGGCGTCTATCTCGTCTCCGATGGCACCAACAAGCCGTACCGCTGCAAGATCCGCGCGCCGGGCTTCGCGCATCTGCAGGCCATGGAGGAGCTGAGCAAGGGCCACATGCTGGCCGACGCCGTCTCCATCATCGGCAGCCTCGACATCGTCTTCGGGGAGATCGACCGATGAGCGGCGGCGGGACGGGCGTGGGCGGCGGCTTCGAGGGCACGCATGCCATCGGCGAGGCCGAGGCGGAGGAGCCCACGCATTTTGCCTTCGACGCGGACAGCGAGGCGCAGATCGCCAAGATCGTCGCGCGCTATCCGGAGGGCCGCCAGGCGAGCGCCGTGATCGCGACGCTCTATATTGCGCAGAAGCAGATGGGCCGGCTGACGGGGAGCGCCTGGGTGCCACGCATCGCGATGGACGCGGTGGCCGCGCGGCTCTCCATGCCGCCGGTGCGCGTTTACGAGGTCGCGACCTTCTACTTCATGTTCAACACCAAGCCGATCGGCAAGTTCCACCTGCAGGTCTGCGGCACGACGCCCTGCTGGCTGCGCGGCTCGGATGACGTGATGCGCGCCTGCAAGGAGGCGGGCCACCTCAAGGGCTATGGCGACACCAGCGCCGACGGCCTCTTCACCATGACCGAGGTGGAGTGCCTGGGCGGCTGCGTGAACGCGCCGGTCCTGCAGGTCGACGACGACTACTACGAGGACATGGACTACGAGAGCACGGTGAAGCTGATCGAGGCGCTGAAGCGTGGCGAGCGGCCGGCCCCGGGCTCCGTGATCGGCCGGCAGACCAGCGCGCCCGAGGGCGGACCGATGGTGCTGACCGGGTCGGAGGAATAGGCATGGCGCTCGCCGACAAGGACCGCATCTTCACCAATCTCTACGGCACGCAGCCGTGGAACCTCCAGGCGGCGCGCATGCGCGGCGACTGGGACGGCACGGCGGCCATCCTGGCCAAGGGCCGCGACTGGATCGTCGAGGAGATGAAGCAGTCCGGCCTGCGCGGCCGTGGCGGCGCAGGTTTCCCGACGGGACTCAAGTGGTCCTTCATGCCGAAGGAGCGTCCGGCGGACGGGCGACCGGTCTACCTCGTCGTGAACGCCGACGAATCCGAACCGGGCACCTGCAAGGACCGCGACATCCTGCGGCACGATCCGCACAAGCTGGTCGAGGGCTGCCTGATCGCCGGCATGGCGATGGGCGCGACCGCCGGCTACATCTATTACCGCGGCGAGTACTTCAACGAGGGCAACATCCTCCAGGCCGCGATCGACGAGGCCTATGAGGCGGGGCTGCTCGGCAAGAATGCCTGCGGCAGCGGCTACGACTTCGAGCTCTACTCGCATCGCGGCGCCGGCGCCTATATCTGCGGCGAGGAGACGGCGCTCATCGAGAGCCTCGAGGGCAAGAAGGGCATGCCGCGGATGAAGCCGCCATTCCCCGCCGCCGTCGGCCTCTATGGCTGCCCCAGCACGGTGAACAATGTCGAGACGATCGCGGTGGTGCCGACCATCCTGCGGCGTGGTGCGGGCTGGTTCGCGGGCTTCGGCCGGCCGAAGAATTCGGGCACCAAGATCTTCTGCCTGCAGGGCCACGTGAACAAGCCGTGCAACGTCGAGGCCGAGATGAGCATCCCGCTGCGGGAGCTCATCGACCGCTACGCCGGCGGCGTGCGCGGCGGCTGGGACAACCTGCTGGCGGTGATCCCCGGCGGCTCCTCCACGCCCATGATCCCGAAGTCGGTCTGCGACGACGTGCTGATGGATTTCGACGCGCTGCGCGAGCACAAGACCGGCCTCGGCACCGCCGGCGTGATCGTGATGGACAAGTCCACCGACCTCATCAAGGCGATCCAGCGCCTGTCGGCCTTCTACAAGCACGAGAGCTGCGGCCAGTGCACCCCCTGCCGCGAGGGCATGGGCTGGGTGAACCGGGTCATGCTGCGCATGGTCGAGGGCAGGGCGGAGATCGACGAGATCGACGTGCTGGAGCAGGTGACGCGCCAGATCGAGGGCCACACCATCTGCGCGCTCGCCGATGGTGGCGTCTGGCCGGTGCAGGGCCTCATCCGGCACTTCCGGCCGATGATGGAAGAGCGCATCGCGGCCTATAGGGCAGCGCATTTCCCGATGGCGGCGGAGTAAGGGCATGGCCAAAGTCACCATCGACGGAATCGAGGTCGAGGTTCCGAACGGCTCCTCCGTGCTCCAGGCCTGCGAGGCCGCGGGCAAGGAGATCCCGCGCTTCTGCTACCACGAGCGCCTGTCGGTCGCCGGCAACTGCCGCATGTGCCTGGTCGAGGTCGAGAAGGCGCCCAAGCCGGTCGCCTCCTGCGCCTATCCGGTCGCCGACGGCATGAAGGTCTTCACCGACACGGCGGTGGTGCGCAACGCGCGCCGCGGCGTGATGGAATTCCTGCTGATCAACCATCCGCTGGACTGCCCGATCTGCGACCAGGGCGGCGAGTGCGACCTGCAGGACCAGGCCGTCTCCTACGGCAAGGACGGCAGCCGCTACCGCGAAGAGAAGCGGTCGGTGAAGGACAAGTATGTCGGTCCGCTGATCAAGACGATCATGAACCGCTGCATCCACTGCACCCGCTGCATCCGCTTCGCCGCGGAAGTGGCCGGCGTGCCCGAGATGGGCGCGACGGGCCGCGGCGAGAGCATGGAAGTCGGCACCTATGTCGAGAAGGCGCTGACATCGGAGCTCTCCGGCAATCTGATCGACCTCTGCCCGGTGGGCGCGCTGACCTCGCGCCCCTACGCCTTCGTCTCGCGCCCCTGGGAGCTGCGGAAGACGGACAGCGTGGACGTACTGGACGCAACGGGCGCGGCAATCCGCATCGACGTGCGCGGCGACGAGGTGCTGCGAATCCTGCCGCGCACCAATGACGACGTGAACGAGGAGTGGCTCGGCGACCGCTCGCGCTTCGCCATCGACGGTCTGAAGCGCAAGCGCCTCGACCGCCCCTTGGTGCGGCGCGACGGCAAGCTGGTGCCGGCGAGCTGGGCGGAGGCATTTTCCGCAATTGTGCAAGGCGCTCGCGGCAAGAGCATTGGCGCGATTGCCGGCGATATGGTCGAGGTGGAGAGCCTCTTC
>JAQGHZ010000484.1 GCA_028291485.1 Rubritepida sp.
CGGCCAGCTCGTCGATGGCGATCACATCCTCCAGCTTGTCGAAGCCGTCCGGGGCGCGCTCGCTGACCACGTCCACGACGCGCTCGGGACCACCGCGGCGGTTGGCGAGAACGAGCTCGCGCGTGGCTGGCAGGCGCGCGGCCTCGTAAGCCGCGAGCGCGGCCTCGACGGGCTTCTCCGCGAGCAGCTCGGCCAGCGCCCGTGCGTCCAGGATCGCCTGCGACGCGCCGTTCGAGCCGACCGGGTACATCGGATGCGCGGCGTCACCGAGCAGCGTCACGCGGCCCTTCGTCCAGAAGGGTAGCGGGTCGCGGTCGCACATCGGGTATTCCCAGAATTCCGGCGTGGCGCGCACCATCGCTTCGGCGTCGAGCCAGGGGACGCGGAAGCGCTGCACATGGGGCAGCACCTCCTCCAGCGTGCCGGGACGCGACCAGTCCTCGCGGCGCGGCGGCGGCTTGTCCGGATCGCCGAGCTGCGCGCAGACGACCCAGTTGGTCAGCCGCGTCTGCGGCGTGGCGCCCGCGCCGATGGGGTAGAGGACCAGCTTCTCCTTCATGTCGCCGGCGATGACCATGGTGTCGCCGCCCTCATAGGCGGGCCAGTCGACCGCGCCGCGCCACATCTGGATGCCGTTCCAGCGGATTCCTCCATCCTCCGGATGCAGCTTGGCGCGCAGCAAGGAGTGGATGCCGTCCGCCCCGATCAGCGCGGCGCCGCGGATGCTGGAGCCATCGGCGAAATTCGCGGTGACGCTGCCCGCACCCTGCGCGAAACCCACCAGCCGCATGCCGGAGACGATCTGCTTGCCCAGTCGCTCCTGTGCCGCCTTCCAGAGAACGCCGTGCAGCCGCCCGCGATGGATGGAGAATTGCGGCGTGTCGTGCCCCGCATGCAGGCCGCGCATCTCGGTCCAGATGCGGCTGCCGAAGCGGTTGAGGTAGCGCAGCTCCCGCGTGCGGATGCCCACCTGATCCAGCGCCGGCAGCAGGCCGAGGGCGGCGAGCTCACGGATGGCATGCGGCAACGTGTTGACGCCGACGCCGAGCTCCTTCACCTCTTTCGCGGATTCCAGCACGAGGCAGGGGATGCGGCGCTCGTGCAGCGAGAGCGCAAGCGTCAGCCCGCCGACCCCGCCGCCGGCGATGAGGACGGGCGGCGGTGGTGCCTTGTAGCGCCGGCGCGCACCGCTCATTCCGCGGCCCGCTTCAGGGGCGCGGGCGCGTGGCCCGCAGGCTTGGCCTTGCGGCGCAGTTCCATCAGATCCTCCCGGGTGCGCGGCGTGTCGCGGAACGGCGCGTCCTTGCCCGGGCCGTATGGCACGGGCGTGTTCACGTTGCGAACCCCGTATTCTGTGGCAGCGTGGAGCGTGAAGGAAGGGCCGGTCAGGTGCGGGCGGACCAGCGCGACCCGATCGGCGCGGCGGGATCGCGCCCTGCAAATATCCGCGCAAAGTGGTCTTCCTGCCGGAGGTGCCGAGGACCAGATCGGGTAAGCTCCAGCGCTTCACCCTCCGGGAGCGGCCATGATCCCCACTCTTGCACGCCGCGCCGCCTCCTGCGAAAGCCTCGCCCCATGAGCCTCACCGCGCTGCAACCCAAGGGCTGGCCCGCCCCCAAGGGCTATGCCAACGGCCTGACGGGCGAGGGCCGCCTCGCCGTCATCGGCGGCCAGATCGGCTGGGACACGGCCGGCCGCTTCGCCGAGGGCTTCGTGCCGCAGGTGCGACAGGCGCTGCTGAACATCCTCGCCGTGCTGGCCGAGGCCGGCGGCAAGGCCGAGGACATCGCGCGCCTCACCTGGTTCGTGACCGACATGGGCGAGTACCGCGCGAGCCTGGCCGAGCTCGCCCCCGCCTATCGCGCCGTGATGGGCCGCCACTTCCCGGCGATGACGCTGGTGCAGGTCGGCGCGCTGGTGGAGGAGGAGGCGAAGGTCGAGATCGAGGCCACGGCCATCCTTCCCAAGGGGTGAGCCCCATGGCGCCCGATGAAGCTGCCGAAGCGATCCGCGCCGAGGCCCTGGCGCAAGGCTTCGACGTGGCCCGCTTCACCCAGGCCCTGCTGCCCGAGACCGCCCGCGCGCATCTCGACGCCTTCCTCGACACGGGCGCCCATGGCGCCATGGGCTGGCTGGAGGGGCGCCGCGAGCAGCGCGCCCAGCCGCGCCGCCTCTGGCCCGAGGCGGTCAGCGTCATCGCCCTCGGGCTCAACTACGGACCGTCCTACGACCCGCTCGCCAGCCTGGCGGAACGCAGCCGCGCGACCATCAGCGCCTATGCCCAGGGCCGCGACTACCACGACCTCGTGAAGAAGCGCCTCAAGGCGCTCGGCGGGTGGATGGTGCGGCACTTCAAGGGCAGCGAGCTGAAGGTCTTCGTCGACACCGCGCCCGTGATGGAGAAGCCGCTGGCGGCACAGGCGGGCCTCGGCTGGCAGGGCAAGCACACCAACCTGGTCAGCCGCACGCACGGCTCCTGGCTCTTCCTCGGCGAGATCTACACCACGCTCGAGCTGGCGCCCGACGCGGCCGAGACCGACCATTGCGGCAATTGCCGCGCCTGCCTGGATTCCTGCCCGACCGCCGCCTTCCCCGCGCCCTACCAGCTCGATGCGCGGCGCTGCATCTCCTACCTCACCATCGAGCATCACGGTCCCATACCGCCCGAGTTCCGCGCCGCCATGGGCAACCGCATCTATGGCTGCGACGACTGCCTGGCGGCCTGCCCCTGGAACAAGTTCGCGCGGGCATCCGCCGAGATGCAGCTGGCCCCGCGCGCCGAGATCGCGCCGTCGCTCGCCGAGCTCGCCACGCTGGACGACGCGGCCTTCCGCGCGCGCTACTCGGGCTCCCCCATCAAGCGCATCGGCCGCAACCGCTTCACGCGCAATGTGCTCAACGCCATCGGCAACAGCGGCGACCCCGGCCTGCTGCCCACCGCGCTCTCCCTGTGCGAGGATGCCGACCCCGTCGTCGCCGAAGCCGCGCGATGGGCCGTGGAAAGGTTGCAGGCATGACGAACGGCGCGCTGGTTCTTCTCTCCGGCGGGCAGGACAGCGCCACCTGCCTCG
>JAQGHZ010000526.1 GCA_028291485.1 Rubritepida sp.
CGGCCAGCGGCGTGGGAATGCTCGGCGACGATTCGGAGGTGCGCGGCTGGGATCGCGGCCTCGCGGTGCCCACGCGCGCGCAGGCCCCCTGCCCGCCCGGCACCACGGCCAGCACGGCGCGGGCGCAGCCGGGCGTCACGCGCTGCATCGCAGGTTAACGCTGAGGCCGATGGCCGAAGCGGTGGAATCGTCCCCGCCGCCGAGCTCAGTTCGAAAGCCATTCCCGCAGCGCCGCACCGGCCACCTCCGGCACCTCCATCGTCGGCAGATGGCCCGCGCCCGCGAAGCCCAGCCGCCGCGCGCCGGGGATCAGCGACGCCATCTCGTCATGCAGCCCGGGCGGGGTCAGCACATCTTCCTCTCCACAGGCGACAAGGGTGGGAACATCGATCTCGGGCAGGTCGGGCCGGGAATCCGGCCGGCCCATGATCGCCAGCTGCTGCTTGAGGAAGCCGTCATGCCCGACGCGAGCCGCCATCTCCATCACCTCCTCGGCGAGCGGCGTCTGCAGCCGCGAGGGGTGGATGAGGCTCGGCAGCAGCCGCGGCGTGACGCCTTTGAACCGGCCGGATTTCGACAGCGCCATCAGCGCGCGGCGGCGGCGCTTCTGCTCCTCCGTATCGGGCCGCGCCGAGGTGTCGAGCAGCGCCAGATGCGTGATCCGCCCGCGCGCCTGGCGCCAGACCTCGAGCGCCACATAGCCGCCCATGGAGAGCCCCGCGAGGGCGAAGCGCTCCTCGCCCTCCACGAGGTCCAGTGCGCGCGACGCCATCTGGGCGACGCTGTCGTCGCGCGTCAGGTCGGCGATGCGCGGATCGGCGATCCCCATCAGCGCCGGCAGGCAGTCGCGCCAGAGGCGTTCGTCGCAGAGGAGGCCGGGAAGAAGCAGCAGGGGGCGAAGCATGCCCTGTGGATAATTCGCGGCAGGGCGGCGCGCAATGCGCGGGTTTCGTGTTGCGTTCCGCCCGCATCGGGCGCATATGCGGCTCGTTGTAGAAGAGGGCGGCAAGTCCGCCCGACCGGCCGCGCGCGCTACATGCGCCGGCCCTCAGGCCAGGAAGCCCAACTTTGAACGAGACCACCGCGCCGAGCGCGCATGCCGGCACCGATCCGGCCATCGCTGAAACTGAGACCAAGATCACTCCCGACACCCCCATCGCCGCTGTCGCGGAAAAGGCTGTCGCGGAAGCTGCTCCGGCCGAACCCGCCGCGGAGGCCGTGGCTCCCGAAGAGCCGGCGCCCGAGGCCGTGGCGGAAGCCGCTCCTGCGGCTGAGGCGCAAGCCGCTCCTCCGGCCGAGGCCCAGGCCACGGAAACCGTCGCCGAGGAAGAGACCCCGCGCGGCGACGGCGAGTATTCCGACGAGGAATACGACGCCGAGGAACCCGGCCCGCCCCGCGCCACCTTCGCCGATCTGGGCCTGTCGGACGAGCTGCTCCGCGCCGTCATCGAGAGCGGCTACATCCACCCGACGCCCATCCAGGAGCAGGCCATCCCCATCGTGCTGATGGGCCGCGACGTGCTGGGCTGCGCCCAGACCGGCACGGGCAAGACCGCCAGCTTCACCCTGCCGATGATGGACATCCTCGCCGGCAGCCGCGCCAAGGCGCGCATGCCGCGCAGCCTCATCCTGGAGCCGACGCGCGAGCTCGCGCTGCAGGTCGCCGAGCAGTTCGTGAAGTACGGCAAGTACCTCAGCCTCAACCATGCGCTGCTCATCGGCGGCGAGAGCATGAACGACCAGCGCGACGTGCTCGAGAAGGGCGTGGACGTGCTGATCGCAACGCCCGGCCGCCTGCTCGACCTCTTCGACCGCGGCCGTATCCTGATGGCGGACTGCAAGCTCCTCGTCATCGACGAGGCCGACCGCATGCTGGACATGGGCTTCATCCCCGATGTCGAGCGCATCGTGTCGATCATTCCGCAGCTGCGGCAGACGCTGTTCTTCTCGGCCACCATGGCCCCCGAGATCCGCCGCCTGTCCGACGCCTTCCTGCAGAATCCCAAGGAGATCACCGTCAGCCGCCCGGCGACGGTGGCCACGACCATCACCACCGGCGTGATCTACGTGCAGGACCGCGACAAGCGCGAGGCCCTGCGCCGGCTGATCCGCCGCGAGCAGGTGCAGAACGCGCTGATCTTCTGCAACCGCAAAGTGGATGTGGACATTCTCTACAAGTCGCTGAAGCGGCACGGCTTCTCGGTCGGCGCGCTGCATGGCGACATGGACCAGTCGGCCCGCTTCGCCACGCTGAACGCCTTCAAGAACAACGAGATCCGCCTGCTGGTCTGCTCCGACGTGGCCGCGCGCGGCCTGGACATCGGCGGCCTCAGCCACGTCTTCAACTTCGACGTCCCCTTCCACTCCGAGGACTATGTCCACCGCATCGGCCGCACCGGCCGCGCGGGGCGTGAGGGGCATGCCTACT
Organism: Rubritepida sp.; assembly: GCA_028291485.1. Lineage (GTDB taxonomy): Bacteria > Pseudomonadota > Alphaproteobacteria > Acetobacterales > Acetobacteraceae > Roseococcus. The sequence continues at coordinate 2,429 of JAQGHZ010000526.1, forward strand.
CCATCGCGACGGCCGATGACGGCAAGCTGGTCCAGGCCATCGAGAAGCTCACCGGCGCGCCGATCCCGCGCCTCGAGGTGGAGGGGCTCGACCCCGTCACCGACGAGCAGATTGCCGAGGCGGCAACGCGTCGGCGCGGTCGCGGCGGAAAGCCGATGGGCGCCCCCTCCGGCGGGCGCGAGTCGGGACGCGAGCGTGGTGGCCGCGAGCGCGGCGGCCGGGGTCGCGACCGCGAAGATCGTCCCCGCGCCGAGGCGACGGCTGCATCGCGCGCCGAGGAGACGCCCC
>JAQGHZ010000263.1 GCA_028291485.1 Rubritepida sp.
TATCCCGCCCTCGCCGCCGCCTGCGTGTCCACCCACGACCTGCCGCCTCTGGCCGGCTGGTGGGAAGGCGCCGACATCGCCGAGCGCGAGGCGCTGGGCCTGCTCGACACCCCCGGCGCGGAAGCGGCACGCGCGGATCGGCGGGTCGAGCGCGAGGCCCTTTTCCTCGCCCTGCGCGAGGCGGGAATCGAAGTCCCCGACATCACCGACGGCCCTCTGCTCCCCGCGTTGGCCGGCGCCATCCACGCCTATGTCGCGGCCACGCCTTCGCTCATGCTGCTGGTCCAGGCCGAGGACCTCGCCGGCGAGCGCGTCGCTGTGAACCTGCCCGGCACCAACCGCGAGCGGCCCAACTGGCGTCACCGCATCCCTCTCGACGCCGAGGACATCTTCGAGACTCCGGCGGCGCGCGCCATCCTCGCGGGGCTCGCCGGCCGGCGCTGATTTGCACCGGACGAGTTTATGGACGAAACTCCATGTGATGATTGACCATTTCTCCGTCGTGCCCCACCTCATCGCTCTGGGCATCGCCTATGCTCTGGCCATCCCGATCGGCTGGGACCGCGAGCGCGCCGAGCGCAGCGCCGGGCTGCGGACCTTCCCCCTCGTCGCCATCGCGGCCTGCGGCTTCGTCCAGGCGACCGAGGGCGTGCTCGGGGGTCATCCGGAGGGCGTCGCCCGGGTGGTGGAAGGCATCATCACCGGCATCGGCTTCATCGGCGGCGGCGCCATCATCAAGCATGGCACCTCGGTCTTCGGCACGGCGACGGCGGCCAGCCTCTGGGCCACGGGCGCGGTGGGCGTCTCGGTCGGGCTCGGCGTCTACGACGTGGCGGTGGTGATCTCGGCCATGACCTTCATCACGCTGCGCTTCCTGGCGCCGCTGAAGCGCGAGGGCGCGGAGGCCGAGCGATGATCTGGATCCTCGCCGGACTCGCCACGCTGGTGGCCTTTCTCGTATTGGGACGCCCGCGCGGCCTGGCGGCGATCCAGGGCCCCGTAGCGCGGTTCGAGGCGCTGGCGCGTCGCACCGGGTCATGGCCAGCCCCCTGGGCGGGGCATCCTGCCGGAGGTTCACAAGGAGTATTGCGGCCATGGGCTGGCCCGGGTGCCGGAGGGCGCGGCGCCGTGCGAGGTCTTCGACATGGAGCCCCAGCCGGAGGCGTTCGTCGCCTTCTTCGCCCGCCAGAGCAACAACAGCGTCAACGGCTGCGATCCTGCGGAGCCGTTGTTCCACACGGACAGCGACTGGGAGCGCACCAGCCAGCGCCTGACGCACGAGGCGATCGCCACCGTCCTGTAAATGGAGGTCCAGGAACATGAGATTCCCAGTGGGGAGTTCGAGGGGCCAAACCCCTCGATCTTACGCCAGGATCCGCCCCGCCACCGCATCCAGCTTCCGCAGCAGTTGCGGGTCCCGCTTCTCCGGCGCCGTGATGATCGCATGGTCCAGCGCGCGGTCGCAGCCGGCCGGGCACGGCCCGCGCGGCGCGCCGATCTTGGGGATCAGCGACTTCACCAGCGCCTTCGCCTTGTCGGCATTGGAGAAGAGCACCTTCACCACCTGGTCGACGGTGACGTGGTCATGGTCCGGGTGCCAACAGTCGAAATCGGTGACCATGGCGACGCTCGCGTAGCAGAGCTCCGCCTCGCGGGCGAGCTTGGCCTCGGGCATGTTGGTCATGCCGATCACGTGGCAGCCCCATTGCCGGTAGAGCAGGCTCTCCGCCTTCGTGCTGAACTGCGGTCCTTCCATCACGAGGTAGGTGCCCCCGCGCGTCATCGGCAGGTCCAGTTCCTTGCCGGCCGCCTCGATCGCGTCGGAAAGGCGCGGGCAGGTCGGATGGGCGACGCTCACATGCGCGACGCAGCCGGTGCCGAAGAAGGACTTCTCCCGCGCGAAGGTGCGGTCGATGAACTGATCCACGATGACGAAATGGCCCGGCGGCAGGTTCTCCTGCAACGAGCCGACGGCCGAGAGCGAGATCACGTCCGTCACGCCCGAGCGTTTCAGCGCGTCGATGTTGGCGCGGAAATTCAGCGCTGAAGGCGGCGTCGGGTGGCCGCGGCCGTGGCGCGGCAGGAAGACGCATTTGATGCCGGCGAGGCGGCCGAAGAGCAGGTCGTCCGAGGGTTCGCCCCAGGGGGTGAAGACGCGGCGCCACTCGCGATCTTCCAGGCCGTCGATGTCATAGAGGCCGGAGCCGCCGATGAGGCCGATCACGGGTTCCACGGTCTCGCTCACGCTGGGATTCTCCAAATGCAAAGGGGGACGCCGGAAGCGTCCCCCAAAGGAACTAGATCGGATGCTGTGACGTTACGATGACCGCTCAGTGGGCGTCGGCCCAGATCTTCCGCTTCGTGATGTAGGCGAGCACGCCGAGGATGCCGAGGAAGATCAGGATCTTCACGCCCAGCGCGCGCCGCACCTCGAGCTCGGGCTCGGCGGCCCAGGCCAGGAAGGTGGAGACGTCGCGCGCCATCGCCTCGACGGTGTTGGGAGCGCCGCCTGCGAACTCCACCTGGCCGTCGCTGAGCGGCGGCGCCATCGCGATCTGATGGCCGGGGAAGTACTGGTTGTAGTGCATCCCGTCCATGACGGTGACGCCGGCCGGCGGATCGACATAGCCGACGAGCAGCGCGTGGATGGAGTCGGCGCCGCCCTCGCGGGCCTTGGTGATGACCGAAAGGTCGGGCGGCAGGGCGCTGTTGGTCGCCGCGCGCGCCGCCTGATCGTTCGGGAAGGGCCGGCGGA
>JAQGHZ010000603.1 GCA_028291485.1 Rubritepida sp.
ACGGCTCCATCGCGGTCACCATGGCGCATGGGCAGACCTATGACGTGATCCTGATGGACCTGCAGATGCCGGTGATGGACGGGCTGGAGGCCACGCGGCAGATCCGCGGGACGGCCAATCCCAACCGCCGGACACGGATCATCGGGCTGACGGCGGCCGTGGGCCCGGTCTTCGAGGCGCAGTGCCGGGCGGCGGGGATGGACGACTATCTGAGCAAGCCCGTCCAGCGGGCCGCGCTGCTGGAGCGGTTGGGCCTGACCCTCGCCTGATCTTCGGAATCCGGGCCCTTATATAATTGTTAAGGCGATGACCCGGCCCGGAATGGACGGGCGGGACGATCAACCTTGGCAGGACAGGGAAACCGGCCGATCGAATCATGAACCGCCGGTTACTTTCCTGCCGGGTGCATACGCAAGCGCCATCGCCTCATACATGAATATGACTGACCTCCTCGCGCGACGCGCCAATTCTAGGTGAGGACGAGGCCGCGAGCCCCTCGGACTTCCGTTTCGCTCGCAACCTCGATGGCGCCGCGGGCGCCGCTCCGGAAAGCTGGAGTGCAGAGAATGACCATGTTCAATCGCCGGGATGCCCTGATGGCCATCACGGCCGGCGGTGCCGCCGTCACCACCGCCGCGCAGGCGGCCGACCCGCCGCAGCCGAGCCGGGGGCCCGGCTTCGGCGGCACCGATCCGGGGCCACGCAACATTCCGCTCGATACGGCGCAGCCGAGCCTGCTCAATCCGCCTTCGACGGACAGCGGAACGATCCCGAACCTGCGCTTCTCCTTCTCCGATACGCCGATGAAGCAGTACACGGGCGGCTGGACGCGGCAGGTCACCGCGCGCGAGCTCGGCATCTCGAAGTCGATCGCCGGCGTGAACATGCGGCTGAATGCCGGCGGCATCCGCGAGCTGCACTGGCACAAGCAGGCGGAATGGGCCTTCATGCTCTACGGCACCGCGCGCATCTCCGCCGTCGACGAGCAGGGGCACAACTTCGTGGACGATGTGGGGCCGGGCGACCTCTGGTATTTCCCAGCCGGCATTCCGCACTCCATCCAGGGCCTCGCCGCTGACGGATGCGAATTCCTTCTCGTCTTCGACGACGGCGAATTCGACGAGGACAGCACCTTCCTCCTGAGCGACTGGTTCAAGCACATCCCGCCGGACGTGCTGGTCAAGAACTTCGGCGTCGGGGCCGAGAATTTCCGCAACCTGCCGGACCCCTCCACCCGTTACATCTTCCCGGCCCCGCTTCCCGGCGGCCTCGACTCCGACCGGATCGCCGGTGCAACGCCGGTGCCGCGGATTTTCAGCCACCACATGACCGCACAGGCGCCCATCGCCTCGCGCGGCGGCAAGGTCTGGATCACCGACAGCTCCGTCTTCCCGATCTCGCAGTCGATCGCGGCGGCGCTGGTCGAGATCGAGCCCGGCGGAATGCGCGAGCTGCATTGGCATCCGAACACCGACGAGTGGCAGTACTGGATCTCGGGCAAGGGGCGGATGGGCGTCTTCGCCTCGCACGGCCAGTCCCGCACCTTCGACTTCTCGGCGGGTGACGTGGGCTACGTGCCCTTCGCGATGGGCCACTATGTCGAGAACACCGGCGACACCCCGCTCCGCTTCCTCGAGATGTTCAAGAGCAGCTACTACGCCGACGTCTCGCTGGAGCAATGGCTGGCCCTGACGCCGCCCGAGCTCGTGCAGGCGCATCTCGGTTTCAGCGACGCGGCGATGCAGTCGCTGCGGAAGACCAAGACGCCGGTCGTGCCCTGATCGGGCGCCGGCGATCGCAGTTCGGCGCCGGCCCTCGCGCTATTCGCGCGCGGGCGGCACGCTGATCACCTCGATCTCGACGCTCGGCACCGGCTCGCGACGCTGGACCAGGCCGGCGCGGCCCTCCTCGACCAGCCTCGCCCGGCGCTGCTCGTTCGCGCTGCGCAGGGCGGCATAGTAGTCCAGCGAGCCGGCCTCCAGCGCATTGGTGGCCGGCAGCAGGCGCTCCCGGTCGTCGAGCGCGCTGGCGGGCCTGGCCGCGGTGGAGATCCCGGCCATGGCGGCGCCGGGAATGAAGACCAGCGGATTGGTTGCGAAGCCGAGGGCCCTGCCGATCGTGTCGCGGAGGTTGGAGGGGCCGAGCAGCGGCAGCTCCACCACGGGGCCCGGCCCGATGCCCCAGACCCCCAGGGTCTGGCCGAAATCCGCGTCGTGGTGCGGCAGGCCCAGACTGCTGTGCGCGACGTCGAAGAAGCCCGCGCCACCGATCGTGCTGTTGATGACGAAGCGCCCCGCCGTGTTCAGGGCCCGGGTCACATTGCCCTGCAGCAGGTCGTTCACCATGATCCGCGGCTCGGTGAGGTTGGTCACGAAGTTGTGGATCCCGTTCCGCGCCGGCTCCGGCACATTGTCGTGGTAGGCGGTGGCGACGGGGCGCAGCACGTTCCGGTCGAGATACTGATTGCCGGCGAAGACGGTGCGGTTGACGGGTTCCGCCGGATCGTTGGGCGTGGCCTCCGCGTCGGCGGGATCCACGGTGCGCCGCGGGCCGGCGCAGGCCCCACAGGCGAGCAGGCCCGCGAGGGCCAGGAACGGGACGAAGGGCTTCGTCACGGATTGACCCTCCCTGAAAGCGATCCCACGCTGCCGTAACGGAGGCAACGGGACCCCTCGCTGGCGCCTCGGACCGGTCCCGCCTGCTGTCCTGGGAGACGGGCCGCCGGCGAGCGTGCCAGACGGGTTCCTGCCCGGAAGCTTCGAGGTCCCCCGGTCAGAGTCAAATTGATTTCAATCCTTGGATTTTAGTTCACGAACCAGCCATTTTAGCGTATCCGCCAAGGGCTGGAATTCCACGAATCCGGCCCGAGCCGCCGCAATCAGACCGGCGGTGCCTAGACCTTCCAGACCTGCTCCGGCTTGGTCCAGAGGACGGGATCCTTCATCGCCTCGGCCAGGTTCTTGGCCACCGCGTCGAGGATCGCCTGGCCCTTCTCGGCCGTCGCCGCGCGGGGATCGCCCTTCACGCCGGTCCGCGGCGCGCGCTCGGCGAAGCTGTAGAAGCGGGAG
>JAQGHZ010000609.1 GCA_028291485.1 Rubritepida sp.
CAGGCCCGTGGAAAGCACGGCGTCGCCGATCCGCGTGGAGGTGATGAACAGGATGCGCACTGCGCCCCTCTAGCAGAAAGCTTGCCGGTTGAACCCCCTGGCGAAACTGCCACATTCCCCGACATGCCCATTGCCACACTGCTCGACCGTGCCGTCCTGGAAGTCACCGGCGAGGACCGGCTGGCCTTCCTCCAGGGCCTGATCTCCAACGACGTGACGCAAATCCCTCAGGGCGAGGCGCTCTGGGCCGCGCTGCTGACGCCGCAGGGGAAGTGGCTGGCCGACTTCTTCCTGGTGGCCCAGCCCGAGCGGCTGCTGATGGATGTCGAGGCCGGACTGGCCGAGATGGCCATGGCGAGGCTGCTGCGCTTCCGGCTGCGCTCCAAGGTCGCGATGGGGCGGCTGGAGGGGTTTTCGGTGCAGGCGGGATGGGACGAGGCGGCACCCCCCGGCGCGACGCCCGACCCGCGGCTGGCCGGGGCCGGCTGGCGACTCGTCACCGATGCGCCGCTGCCGGCGACGGCCTCGGCCGCGGATTACGACATCCATCGCCTGTCGCTGGGCCTGCCCGACGGCAGCCGGGACATGCAGGCCGAGCAGTCCATCCTGCTCGAGGCCGGCTTCGACGAGTTGCACGGCGTCTCCTGGTCCAAGGGCTGCTACATGGGCCAGGAGCTGACGGCGCGGACCAAATATCGCGGACTCGTCAAGCGGCGGCTGGTGCCCGTGGAGGTCGAGGGGCCGATGCCGGCGCGGGGCACGCCCGTGACGCGCGAGGGCGCAGAGGTCGGCGAGATGCGCTCGGGCCAGGGCGCGCGCGGGATGGCGCTGCTGCGGCTGGCGGCGCTGACGGGCGAGCTGCGCTGCGGCGAAGCCGTGCTGCGGCCACGTGTTCCCGCCTGGATGAAGCTGCCGGAATCGACTGAGGTCTGAGCGGCTTCACGGCCCGTTAACCTCCTTCCCGATAGCATCGCGGCGTGGAACAGATTCGCGCCGCTGCCGCCCAGGCTCCCTCCGTTCAACGCACCCGCACCCCTGTCGCGGCCGGCGCCTTCCAGGTTGCGATGGCGCGCGCCCAGGATGGCACGGCGCCCGTGCGAAACGTGCCGCTCTCCGGCGTCGGGACGGTCACGCGCGCCTGGGAAACCTGGCCCAATGGCGAATTCCGCCAGCACATCGCCCAGGCCGAGCGCAGCGCGGAACAGGCGCAGCACGGCTATGGGCTGCGCAACCCGCGTTCCGGTGCGCTGGGCCGATACCAGTTCCTGCCGAACACGCTGCTCGACATCGGCTGGAAGGATGCACAGGGGAACTGGACGGCCGCGGCACAGCAGGCCAGCGTGCGCAGCGATGCGGATTTCCTGGCGAATCCCTCGGCTCAGGAGGCGGCTTTCTCGGCCTATCTGCGGCGGACGGAGACGCTGATCGACCGCAATGGTGCGCTGGCGCAGCAGGGGCGGTGCTCCGCGGGGGTGAGTGGGGAGGACATCACGCTGACGGAGTCCGGCATGGTCGCGGCGGCGCATCGGCGCGGGGCCGGCACGCTGGCCCGCTACATCGCGCATCGGACGAATACGCCCGACGCGCCGGTCCCGGCGCGCGATCGCCGGGCCTTTGCGGCCGTCGAGCGCCGCCTGCAGGATTTCGGCGATGTCGCCTATGCCAGCATGCGCCCGGCGCCCCGCGCGGTTGCTGGCCTGGTGCCAGGGTCCAGGGACTTATAGTTCCTTTGAGGAGGGCGGCGCCCCCCTCAAGCCGTCCTGTCGACGCCGCCGCCCGACAATGCCGCCTGCGCCGCCGCCAGCCTCGCGACCGGCACGCGGTAGGGCGAGCAGGACACGTAATCCAGCCCGACCGTCTCGCAGAACTGGATCGAGAACGGGTCGCCGCCGTGCTCGCCGCAGATGCCGAGCTTCAGCGCCGGCTTCACGCTCCGTCCCTTCTGCGCGCCGATCGACATCAGCGCGCCGACGCCCTCGGGATCGATGGAGACGAAGGGGTCCTTCGGCAGGATGTGCTTCTCGACATAGGTCGGCAGGAACTTCCCGGCATCGTCGCGCGAGAGGCCGAAGGTGGTCTGCGTCAGGTCGTTGGTGCCGAAGCTGAAGAAGTCGGCGCTCTCGGCGATGCTGTCGGCGGTGAGGCAGGCGCGCGGCAGCTCGATCATGGTGCCGACCAGGTATTCGATGGTCGTGCCCGTCTCCTCGAAGACCTGCCTGGCGATGCCGTCCACCTGCGCGCGGGTGATGTCGAGCTCGCGCTTCACCATCACCAGCGGGATCATGATCTCGGGCACGGGGGCGAGGCCGGTCTCCTTGGCGACGGCGACCGCGGCCTCGAAGATGGCGCGGGCCTGCATCTCGTAGATCTCGGGGAAGGTCACGCCGAGGCGGCAGCCGCGATGGCCCAGCATCGGATTGGCTTCCGACAGCTCCGCGGCGCGGCGCTGCATGGCGGCCGCATCGACGCCGAGGCCGGCGGCGACCTCGGCGATCTCCTCCTCGGTGTGCGGCAGGAACTCGTGCAGCGGCGGGTCGAGCAGGCGGATGGTCACCGGCAGGCCCGCCATGATGCGGAAGAGCTCGGTGAAGTCGGTGCGCTGGAAGGGCAAGAGCTTGGCGAGGGCGGCGCGGCGGCCCTCCTCGGTCTCGGACATGATCATCTGCCGCACGGCGCCGATGCGCTCGGGGTCGAAGAACATGTGCTCGGTGCGGCAGAGGCCGATGCCCTCGGCGCCGAACTTCTTCGCGGTCTCGGCGTCGAGCGGGGTTTCCGCGTTGGCACGCACCTTCATGCGGCGGACCTTGTCGGCCCATTCCATGAGGGTGGCGAAGTCGCCGGAGAGCTGCGGCTCGATCATCGCGACGGAGCCGAGGAAGATCTCGCCCGTGGCACCGTCCAGCGTGATCACGTCGCCGGCGCGGATGATGTTCCCGCCGGCCGAGAGCGCCTGCGAGGCATAGTCCACCGCGACGCCGCCGGCGCCAGCCACGCAGGGCCGACCCATGCCGCGCGCCACCACCGCCGCGTGGCTGGTCATGCCGCCGCGCGTGGTGAGGATGCCGCGGGCGGCGTGCATGCCATGGATGTCCTCGGGCGAGGTCTCGATGCGGACCAGGATGACGCTCTCGCCCTTCTGCGACCGGATCTCGGCCTCGTCGGAGCTGAACACCACCACGCCGCAAGCCGCGCCCGGCGAGGCGGGCAGGCCCCTGCTCAGCAGCTTGCGGGCCGCCTTGGGGTCGAGCGTCGGGTGCAGGAGCTGGTCCAGCGAGCCCGGGGCAACGCGGGTGATGGCCTCGGCCTCGTCGATCAGGCCCTCGCGGCACATGTCCACGGCGATCTTCAGCGAAGCGGCGGCGGTGCGCTTCCCGTTGCGCGTCTGCAGCATGTAGAGCTTGTTCTGCTGCACCGTGAACTCGATGTCCTGCATGTCCTTGTAGTGCTTCTCGAGCACGGAGCGGACGCGGACGAGCTCCTGATAGGCGGCGGGCATCACCGATTCCATCGGCTTCTCGCCCGCCTTGGCGCGCTCGGAAGCCATCGGCTGCGGCGTGCGGATGCCGGCCACGACGTCCTCGCCCTGCGCGTTCACCAGATACTCGCCGTAGAAGATGTCCTCGCCGGTCGAGGGGTCGCGGGTGAAGCAGACACCTGTGGCGCAGTCGTCGCCCATATTGCCGAAGACCATGGCCTGCACGTTCACCGCCGTGCCCCAGCTCGCGGGGATGTCGTTCAGGCGGCGGTAGGTATTGGCGCGGGCGTTCATCCAGGAGCCGAAGACGGCGCCGATCGCGCCCCAGAGCTGGGCCCTGGGATCCTGCGGGAAGGGTTCGCCGGTCGCGTCGGCGACGACGGTCTTGAAGCCCATGGCGACGTCGCGCCAGTCGTCGGCGGTCAGCGCCGTGTCCTCGGCGACGCCGCGGTCGAGCTTCACATCCTCGATGATCTCCTCGAAGCGGTGATGGTCCACGTTGAGCACGACCGAGCCGTACATCTGGATGAAGCGGCGGTAGCTGTCCCAGGCGAAGCGCTCGTCGCCGCTGGCCTTGGCGAGGCCCTCGACCGTCTGGTCGTTGAGGCCGAGGTTCAGCACGGTGTCCATCATGCCCGGCATCGAGACGCGCGCGCCGGAGCGGACGGAGACGAGCAGCGGCTTTTCCGTGTCGCCGAACTTCAGGCCGACGGCGGCCTCGATGCGGGTCAGCGCGGCGGTGACGGATTCATCGAGGTCGGTGGGGTACTGCTTCCCGTGGTCGTAGAAGTAGGTGCAGACCTCGGTGGTGATGGTGAAGCCAGGCGGCACGGGCAGGCCGATGGAGGCCATCTCGGCAAGGTTGGCGCCCTTGCCGCCGAGCAGGTTCCGCATCCCGGCGCTGCCTTCGTTGTGGCCGGCGCCGAAGCTGTACACCCACTGTGTCATGCGCGGTTTCCCTTAAGCTTCGATTTTCGACAGGTCGCCGACGGCGTCCATCGCTGTGCGTAGGCGCGAGAGTAGTCGCAGACGGTTGCGGCGTAATGAAGGCTCGGGGTCATTGACCATGATCCGGTCGAAGAAGGCGTCGACGGGCGGGCGGAGGGCGGCGAGGGCGGAGGTGGCGGAGGCGAAGTTCTCGGCCCCCAGCCGCTCCCGGACTGCGGGTTCCGCCTGGTCGAGCGCCGCGTTGAGGGCCTGCTCCTCCGGCAACGCGAGAAGAGGCTGGTCGACCGGCCCGGAATGAGGGCCGTCCTTCTTTTCCTCGATGCGCAGGATGTTCTGGGCCCGCTTGTAGGCGGCCAGGAGGTTCTTTCCGTCCTCGGATTCGACAAGGCTCTTCAACGCCTCGGCGCGGGAAAGGATGCGCAGGAGATCGTCGTCCTCGCCGATGCTGGCGGTGACGAGGTCGTGCCGGGCGCCCTCGGCGCGGAGCTGGACGCGAAGGCGGTCGGTGAGGAAGTCGACCACGCCGGCGCCGAATGCCGCGACCATGGGCGGATGGCGGCCCTCCGGTGGCTGGCCCGCCTTCATGCGCTCGCTGGCGACGGCCATGCCGAATTCGGGCGAGGCGGTCGCGCCGACGGCCTGCGGGAAGCCGAAGAAGGCCTCGCCCAGGATGTCCGCGAGGCGCAGGCGCAGGCCGTTCTCGCGCAGAATGCGGATCACGCCGAGGGCGGCGCGGCGCAGCGCAAAGGGATCGCCGTTGCCGGTCGGCCGCTCATCGGCGGCGAAGAAGCCGGCGAGCTGGTCCAGCTTGTCCGCCAGCGCGACGGCGATCG
>JAQGHZ010000272.1 GCA_028291485.1 Rubritepida sp.
AGGTGGGCGCGCTGCTGGACGACATGGTGGCCTATCGCCGCATCGCCGGCGGGCGGCACATGCGCGACGTGGCGCTGTTCCACCGCCCGAGCTTCGGGCGCATCCGCGACATCCGGCTGCTCAGGCAGACGATCGGGGAGATCCTGGCGGAACAGAGCGCGGTGCAGGTGCACCGGCCGGGGCGGCCCGTGGCGGCGGATTGATGGGCCTGAAGGCCGGTTCCGCGCTGGATTGAGGCTGGGCGGCCCGGGCGGAATGGCGGTCGCCCGCCGCTCCGTTCAGGCGAAGACGTCCGCCGGCGTTTCCCGGAACAGCTCCTCGCCCAGCGCCCGCCCGATCCGCGTGGCGTCCGTCGCCGCGCCCTCGACGGTCCGCCGGATCAGGAAGCTTCCGTCTCCCCGCGCGATCAGCCCGGTCAGCCGTAGCCGGCCTTCCGGCAGCAGCACCGCATGCGCTCCGATCGGCGTCCGGCAGGAGCCGTCCAGCGCTGATAGCAGCGCCCGCTCGGCGAGGCTCACCGCCTTGGAGGCCGGGTCCCAGATGGCCGTCAGCAACTCGTGCAGCTCGACATCGTCCGCACGGACCGTCACGCCGATGATGCCCTGGCAGGCTGCCGGTACCATTTCCTCCTCGTCCAGCACGACGTCTGCATGCGCCTCGAGCCCGAGCCGCTTCAGCCCGGCCAGCGCCAGCAGCGTCGCGTCGAACTCGCCGCTGGCCACGCGGGAGAGGCGCGTCTGGACATTGCCGCGGATCATCTCGCAGCGCAGGTCCGGCCGCATGTGGAGCAGCTGCGCCTGGCGCCGGATGGAGGCCGTGCCCACCAGCGCGCCCTGGGGCAGGGCGGAGAAGGGATCCCAGGCCGCGCCCGAGAAGCCGCCGCGCCGGCAGGTCTCGCCCAGCGCCAGCGCGTCGCGGGCGTCCTCGCGGCGGAGCGTGCAGGCCAGCGCGACCCCTGCCGGGAGCTCCGTCTCCAGGTCCTTGAGGCTGTGGACGGCGAAGTCCACGCGGCCGTCGAGCAGCGCCTCATGGATCTCCTTGGCGAAGAGTCCCTTGCCGCCGATCTCGGCCAGTCGCTTCTCCTGCGCGCGGTCGCCCGAGGTCGCGATCTCGCATTCCTCGAAGGCGTCCAGGTTGCGCAGCACGGGGCAGACGGCACGGATCCGGTCCAGGAACATCCGCGTCTGGAGCAGCGCCAGCGGCGAGCCGCGGGTGCCGACGCGCATCGGGATGGCGGGGGCGTGCGGGCGCGTCGCGCGGGGCGGCGCCTGACCTGGATCGGGGTGCCTCATGCGCCAAAGATCCCCGGTATCAGGGCCAGGGTGCGGGATCCCAACACGAGATGGAAAATCCTTCGAAAATGCGGGCGAAAATGCGGGCGCTGCATAGCACAGCGAGTGGAGCATGCGAGTGAACCGGGCCTTGATCCTTGTCAATTCGTGCCACGAAATTCCTGCCCATACGCCGCGGGGGCTGCTTTCGCGGCCGAGGGTCGGCTAGATTGAGGCGGTCGGGCTCCGGCCCGGGAAAGGCCAGCAGATGGACTACGAGAACCTCTTCCGCAACCAGCTCGACGGCCTGCGCCGCGAGGGCCGCTACCGCGTCTTCGCCGACCTCGAGCGGCAGGCCGGCGCCTTCCCGCGCGCGACCCATTACCATCCGGACGGCACCGGTCCGGCGGGCAGGGACGTCACGGTCTGGTGCTCCAACGACTATCTCGGCATGGGGCAACACCCGAAGGTTCTGGCAGCCATGCACGAGGCGCTGGACCGCACGGGCGCGGGCTCGGGCGGCACGCGCAATATCGCCGGGACGAATCACGCGCACATCCTGCTGGAGCGCGAGCTGGCCGACCTGCACGGCAAGGAGGCGGCGCTCCTCTTCAACTCCGGCTACATGTCCAACTGGGCGACGCTGACGACGCTGGCCGGCCGTCTGCCGGGCTGCGTCGTGCTTTCGGACGAGCTGAACCACGCCTCGATGATCGAGGGCATCCGCCACAGCCGCGCGCGCTGCGAGATCTGGCGCCACAACGACCTCGCCGACCTGCGCGCCCGCCTCGAGGCCCTGCCGCGCGACCTGCCCAAGCTCATCGCCTTCGAGAGCGTCTATTCGATGGACGGCGACATCGCCCCTATCGGCGAGATCTGCGACCTTGCGGAGGAATTCGGCGCCATGACCTATCTGGACGAGGTCCACGCCGTCGGCCTCTACGGCCCGCGCGGCGGCGGCGTCTCGGAGCGCGACGGGGTACGGCACCGGCTGACGGTGATCGAGGGCACGCTGGCCAAGGCCTTCGGCGTGATCGGCGGCTATATCGCGGCCTCGGCGAATCTGATCGACTTCGTGCGCAGCTTCGCCTCGGGCTTCATCTTCTCGACCTCGCTGCCCCCGGCCATCGCCGCCGGCGCCACCGCCAGCATCCGCCACCTCAAGCAGAGCTCCGTCGAACGCGACGCCATGCACGCCCGCGTGGCGCAGGTCCGCGCCCGGCTGGACGCGCTGCATATCCCGCATCTGCCCAATCCGGGCCATATCGTGCCGGTGATGGTCCACGACCCCGTGGCCTGCAAGCGCATCAGCGACCTGCTGCTGGAACGCCACGGCGTCTATGTGCAGCCGATCAACTTCCCGACCGTGCCGCGCGGGACCGAGCGGCTGCGCTTCACGCCGTCGCCGCTGCATACGGAAGCCGACATCGACCAGCTGATGGCTGGGCTGGCCGAGGTCTGGGCAGAGTTCAGCCTCCGCCGCGCCGCCTGATTCCAACACCCATGGGACCGCTGGCCGCCCTGGACGCGGCCGTCGCTTGGCTGGACCGCATCGACCCCGGCGCGCACCGCCGGGTCAAGGGCCTGCGCCTCGTGACGGCCTTCGGCATCGCCGCGCTGATGGGTGCCCTGCCGGAAATCGCCGGCGGCTTCCCCCATCCCGAGGCGCTGAGCCCGCTCGCCGGCGGCATCGCGCTCTGGTCCAGCGTCTCCGAGGGGCGGGTGACGCGACGGGATTCGGCGCGGGACCTCGTGCTGCTGGCGGCCGCAGCGGCGGCTGGCGCGGGTATCACGGCGGGATTCTCGCCGCTGCTCGCGCGACTGGGGCCGACGGCGCCCGAGGCGGTCCTGGTGCTCGGCGCCTTCCTGGTCAGCTATCTGCGCCGCTTCGGGCCGCTGGGCGGCGGGATGGGCTCGCTGGCCTATATCGGGCAGCTCCTCGCCTATGGGCTGGCGCTCGGGCCGGCCGACCTGCCGATGATCGGCATGGCCGCGCTGGTCGCTGCCCTCTCTGCCGTCGTGCCCCGCCTGCTGAGCGGCCCGGCCGAGCGCCCTGCGCCGCCACCGCCGCAGCCCTCGGCGGTGGCGGCCCCGCGCCTCGGCCTCTCGCCGGAGCTCGTGATGGGGCTGCAAGGGGCGCTCTCCGCCGCGGTGATCGTGGCGCTGACCGGGCGGTTCGGGCTGGAGCAGTCCTTCTGGGCCATTACCGCCAGCACCTATGTCGTGGCGAGCACGGCCTCGGCCACCATTACCCGGGCCCGCCACCGGGTGGTGGGGACTCTGGTCGGCGTGCCGCTGGGCCTCGCCTGCCTGCCCATCGCCTTCCATGTGCCGGCGCTGATCTGGTTCGCCGCCGCGCTGGCCATGGTGGTCTTCGCCATGGCGACGCCGGAGCGCTACGACATCGCCAGCGGCGCCTTCGCCTTTACGCTGATCGTGACGCTGGCGGTCGGGGGCGAGCATTCGATCTCGCATCTCGCCGCGCGGGTTTGGGAAACGGCGCTGGGCGGCCTGCTGGGGCTGGCCGCGGCGACGCTGGTCCTGCCGCTGCGGCCGAAGCCAGGTTGAGCGGAGCCGCCGGCTCTTCGGCGGCCAGATATTCGTCGGCGGCTAGGCTCGCCAGAGGCCCCGTGGCTCAGAATACCAGCCGCCGATATAGGTGCCAGGTCGCATGCCCCAGGACCGGCAGCGCCACGGCAAGCCCCACGCCGAGCACCGCCATCCCGGCGAAGAGCAGCACGCCCACGATCGCGCCCCACACCGTCAGCGTCACCGGATTGGCCCGGAAGGCCGCCAGCGAGGCCAGCACCGCCTGGC
>JAQGHZ010000684.1 GCA_028291485.1 Rubritepida sp.
GGCCGGCTCTCCTCGATGAGCACGGGCGGCGAAGGCGGCTCGACCTGCTTCTCGCGCCAGCCGGCGCGCGCCTTCAGCCAAAAGATGCTGGCGCCGATGGTCCCTGGCGTCGTCGCCTGTTTGAACAGGCACTGCGCCACGCGCGTGTTGGCCTCGATCACGGCGACATCGAGCTCGTGACGGAAGTGCTTGCGCAGGGTGCGGGAGGTGATGCCGATCACCAAGGCGATGTCGTCCTGCGGCACGCCGTAGCCGGCCATCGCGTGGACCATCCGGCGCTGCTCCGGCGTGGGGACGAAGCTAGGCGCGCCCATAGGCAGCACCTTCGGGTTTGTAGGTCGGGAAGCTACGCCGCCGCATGTCAGAGCTCTCTCTCGTGCCTGCGGGATTCTACCAACGCAGCAACGCGAGCGCATCGTGCCAGGATTGCGTTGGGGTTCCTTCATTTACGATCGACGCGGCTGGGCGCATGGAAACAGCAGGCGCGCGCAACTGATGCGCTTTGCGCTGCGCGCCGCCCTTCTGGGCGCGCGCAAGCGCATAGGGGTATGGGGGGTGTGGGGTTCCGCAGGTTCCGCGAAGGTTCCGCGTTGCAATTTCAATCACTTGCAGCTTGGGTTCCGCTCAATCTCTGGAGGTTCCGCAAAGGGCTTCCTCAAAGTAAATTCAATGACTTACAAGGAAGGTTCCGCAAGGTTCCGCACGTCGAGGGGCTATTCTTCCTCCGGCGTCAGACGCCTCACGACGAGCAGGCCTTTCCCCTTCTGCCGTTTGTCGAAGGGTTCGTAGGCTAGGTAGCCCTTCATCATCCATTCGGAGAGCAGCGTGGTCAGGCGCTTCTCCGGAATTCCGAGTTGCTGCCGCGCCCAGACCTGCAGCATGCGGCCGTCCTTGCGAACCTCGGGCCGGTGACTCCATGGCCGTCCCGCGTTCCAGGCTCGATCGAGCTCATCGAAGATTATGCCGATCTGCTCCCAGGTCACGTCGGTCGCCGACGCGTGCTGACGCGTGTCGTCACCCAGAATGAAGGTGCCGTCGCACCAGCGGAGCTTCACCTCCGCGTCGCGGGCCGCGTAGTTCGCCTTCTTGCGCGTGAGGATCCGGACACTGGCGTCCGCCTCGTCGCCCTTCTCCCGCTCCAGATAGAATCGGCTGCGGAAGGTATTGTTCCAGGCCGTGGAACCGGACTGCCCCGACCCGTTGTTCAAGCCGGTGACCGATGGATGCCCCAGGACGAGCACACCGCATTTGTGCTTGCGCGCGAAGCCGCCCAGGCTGCCCTGCACGAACTGCCGGACCTTCGCACGGTCGTTCTCGTTGGCAGGAAAGAGGTCTGCAATCGTGTCTAGCACCAACAGGTCGGGCCGGAGCTCGTCGCAAAGCTGATGCAGCTCGGCCGAGAAGGAGGTAGACACCCCAACGTCGGCGCCATCGAAGGTGATCAGCGCGTTGTCCTCGCCGAACCGGCAGAGGTAATGCAGATCAGCGAGCTGCGACGGTGATGCGCCATACATGGCATTGATGCTCCATTGCCGCCGCTGGAGCTCCGGCTCGTCATCTTCACAGAAGACGCCCAGGGTCCGTCCGGGATGGACGTCGAGGCCCAGCCATTTCTGGCCGAGTGCCATCGCCGTCATCAGCTGCATGGCGGTGAGCGATTTTCCCGTGCCGCCGTCGCCATAGTAGCCGGTGACGACGCCACGCGGGATCCAGTCGGGAACGATCCACTGGCGTGACGGCGGACGGGCGATCCACGTTGCGGGGCTCAGGGCAGTAAGGCGCTGCCGCGGAACCGCAGGCCTGTCGCGATCTCGAGTGTTCCGTGACGTGCCGTTGTCGCGCGCCTCCGCCTCGCTGCCGTAGATGTCGGCGACGCAGCGGTCCACATCGTCCCGACGAGCCTGCCAGCGGGCGTCTCGATCGGCCGGGAAGACGGCTTCCATGGCCTCGACCAACTGTTGGCGCGCCTGCATCAACGGCACACCGTCCAGGGCCCAGCGCCCGAGCAGGCGAACGCTGGCCTGATGGTAGTTGTCGCCGCTCCTGATCTCCCCCAGCAGGGCTGCCTCGTCCAAGGGGCCGTGGCGCGGGGCACCGTCGGCATCCCGCTTGGTCTCGGTATTGGACTTGCCCCGCCATAGCTGATCCAGGTCATGCAGAAGGTCGACGGCCGTCCCATCGAGCACCTCGGCGCGGTGCGAGGGGTTTCGATTAACCGATCCGAAGAAGTAGGACTGAGAGAGGGTCCAGCTTTCGCCGGAGAAGATCCCATCGAACAGGCCATTGAGCCGGCCGAACAGCTTGTCGCGCCGATCCGGAGGAAGCTCCTCGGAGGTGGGGCAGAGGACGCGCCAGCGTGGTGCATCCTCGGTGTGGCTGCGAGGTATAGATCAGGCAGAGAAGGTCCGCGCGGCAGGCGATTTCCATCGCGGCATCGAATGACACGGTCCCGCCGTCGTAATCAGCTTCGAGGCCGGATATAGCGAGCACGTTCCGATCATGGCGCAGCGACGCCTTATCAGACCGGACATCCCCGAAGCGGGCCAGCTTGAGCCAGGGGAGAAGATCCTTCCGTTCGGCCGTCGTGCCGCGAACCAGTTCAGCCAGCCGAGTCAGGTCGATCAACTCCTCCTGCTTCGAGCGCGCGCCGGCCCCGCGGAAATACGTGATGGGAAAGGTGCGATCGAGCGCGGCCGTAACAGCCACAGCTGCGACGATCGGCTGATCGTCGCTGATGCTCACCGCGCGCCGCCGACCATGCGCTGCCTCGCCTCATAGGCCTCGACATCCTCAAGCGTGTAGACGACCCGGCCGCCCACTTTCAGATAGACGGGCCCAATGCCGAGCCAGCGCCAACGCTCCAGCGTGCGCTCAGAGATGCGCCAGCGGTCGGCGAGATCGTGTTGGTGCAGGTGTCGGATAGCCATGTCGATGATCCTCGCAGCAGGGTGAACTGATGCGTGAAGGATCGGCATTCTGTGGCGCCGAGATATGCATACGCGTCCGGCGAGACGTGAACACGGCGCCCGGGAAACCCGCAGAATCGCTCGGCTACGGGGCGAAAGTTGTGAATACGCCTGCGAGAGTCGTGAATCTATGCCGCGGCGACGAAAGAGGGAGTCAGCCGGATGTGGGGGTTGAGCCGATAGCCTCTCCAACGGTCCGTCTCGATGACGTCGTATATGGCCGGCTGCGTACCGAAGGCCGCGAGGAATTGCTCCTTTAGCTCGCGCCGTAGGCCGGTAAGGTACTGGCGGAGACTTTGCTCGCTGAGATTCAACCGCTTCGCCAAATCCCTTGAATGGCAGAAGGCAAAGCCAGCCATCCCCCGGCCGGCGCTCTGCCCATCCTGATAGGCTGGCAGTAGAGAGAGAATGATTTTTGCGTGCCTCTGACGAAGGGCGACCGATCCCGCGAAGCGGATTTCACAGCGCGCTGCGTCGGCCTCAAAGGTCAGAGGCCGCGGCAGTTGCTTGATGCCTCGGTCCTTCACCTGCTGATCGACTGATGCCTCTTCCTGCACTGGATCGCGGATCTGCACATCCTGTGCGAGCGAACCCAGGATCATGCCAAGAAGCGAGTGGTCAGGGATATTGAGCCGA
>JAQGHZ010000697.1 GCA_028291485.1 Rubritepida sp.
ATGTGGCCTCCTCGCCATCGGGCACGATCTCCGTCAGCAGCGAGCAGAGCCCGTGCTCATAGACCTCGCTGGCGATGATCGCGGTGGACGGGTGCTCGCGCAGCAGGGCCAGCGTGTGCTCGCCGCCGCCGAAGCCCACCTCGAGCCAGAGCGCGGAGGCGCCCGCCGCGAAGCCCGGGTCGGCGAAGCGGATGCGCGGCACGGCCTCGGCCAGCAGCCGCTCCTGCCGCGGGCGCAGCTTGTGGCCGCGCCGGCGGCCGTAGAGCCGGTGCGGGACGCCCTCGGGCCAATCGACCAGCGATTCTTCGGGGGGGGAATCTTCGGGCATTCGCTACCTCTAAACGAAAAGGGCGGCGCCGAGACCGGCGCCGCCCCTTCGAATTGGTAAAAGGACCTTACCGGCCGAAGGCGCGCTTCAGCTCGGGCACGAGATCGGTCTTCTCCCAGGTGAAGGTGCCCTTCTCGTCGTCCGGCGTGCGGCCGAAATGGCCGTAGCTGGAGGTCGGCACGTAGATCGCCCGGTTCAGGTGCAGATGCTCGCGGATGCCGCGCGGCGAGAGGTTCACCATCTCCTGGATCACCTTGGCCAGCTTCACCTCGTCCACGTCCTTGCCGGTGCCGGCCAGGTCGAAATACACCGAGAGCGGCTTGGCCACGCCGATCGCGTAGCTGACCTGGATGGTGCACTTGTCGGCGAGGCCGGCGGCCACGACGTTCTTCGCCACATAGCGCGCCGCATAGGCGGCCGAGCGGTCGACCTTCGTCGGGTCCTTGCCGGAAAAGGCGCCGCCGCCATGCGGGGCCGCGCCGCCGTAGGTGTCGACGATGATCTTGCGGCCGGTGAGGCCGCAGTCGCCGTCCGGACCGCCGATGATGAAGGTGCCGGTCGGGTTCACGTAGAGCTCGGCATCGGCGCACATCCAGCCGGCGGGCAGGCTCGTCTCGATGATGGGCTTCACCATCGCCTTGATCTGCGCGGCGTCGAGGCCTTCCTCGTGCTGCGTGCTGACCACGACCGAGGTGGCGCCGACGGGCTTGCCGTTCACGTATTTCAGCGTGACCTGGCTCTTGGCGTCGGGCAGCAGGCCCTTCACGGCCACGTCGCCGTTGCGGCGCATCTCGCTGATGCGGCGCAGGATCAGGTGCGCGTAGTAGAGCGGCGCCGGCATGAGATCAGGCGTCTCGGTGCAGGCATAGCCGAACATGATGCCCTGGTCGCCGGCGCCTTCGTCCTTGTTGCCGGCCGCGTCCACGCCCTGCGCGATATGCGCGGACTGGGCATGCAGGTGGCACTCGACATGGGCATTGGCCCAATGGAAGCCTTCCTGCTCATAGCCGATGTCGTGCACGGCGAGCCGCGCCCGGTGTATCAGCAGCTCGGGCGTGATGGAGCCGGGGCCCCGGGTCTCGCCGGCGATGATGATGCGATTGGTGGTGACCAGCGTCTCGCAGGCCACGCGGGCATACGGATCCTGTTCGAGGAAGGTGTCGAGAACGGTATCGCTGATGCGATCCGCAACCTTGTCGGGGTGACCTTCGGAGACACTCTCCGAAGTGAAAAGATACTCGCCCGTATCGCGCATGGCTTGGTTCGGCCTCTTGTCGCTGGTGGAGGATGATTGTTGGGAATCAGCCCTTGAATCACCCCTTGGGGCGACCGGACACCCCGGTCAGGCTGGCCCACGGCGCGCGGGCGCGGGTTGTTTGGCAGTGGCATGGAAAGCCGTCAATCCGTGCTGCGCTGCGTCATAATCCGAATCCGTCGAGGGGAATCGGCGCCGGCCGGCCCTCGATCGCCGCCGCGACCACCGCCGCGCTGCCCATCGCCAGGGTGAAGCCGAGCCCGCCCTGGCCGAGGTTGAGGAAGAGCCCATCCGTGCCTGGAAACCGGCCCAGGAGGGGCAGTCCGGTCGGCGTGACGGGCCTCAGGCCGGTCCAGGGATGGAGCTCGGTCCAGTCCGCCGCGCCGGGGAAGGCCGCCCGCGCCTGACGCACCAGGGTGGAGAGGCGCTTCTCGTCGAAGTCCCGGGAATGGCCCACGAGGTCCGCCATGCCCGCGACGCGCAGGCGATCGCCGAGCCGCGCATAGACCACCTTGGCCGCGCTGTCGGTCACGCTGATCCGCGGCGCCGCATCGTCGCGCGTGACGGGCAGGGTCAGCGAATAGCCCTTGAGGGGATAGACCGGCAGGCGGAGCCCCAGCGGCCGCAGCAGCGCCCGCGCGCCGGTGCCGAGCGCCACCACGACCGCATCGGCCTCGATCACGCCGCCACTCGTCTGCACGCCGCGCACCCGGCCTTCGGCGCGGATGACCTGGGTGACGCGCGTGCCGAGCCGGAAGTCCACCGCGTGGTTGGACGAGGCCAGCGTGGCGGCGATCCCCTCGCAGAACAGCCGGCAGTCGCCCGCATCCTCGCTGACCGTGTGGACGCCGCCTGCGACGCGATGGGCGATACCGGCCAATGCCGGCTCCAGCGCCAGGCACTCGTCGCGGCCGAGGACGTGCTGCTCGCTGCCCCATTCCGCCTGCAGCGCGACCTGGCGCCGTGCCCCCTCCACCGCCGCCGCATCCGGCAGCAGCACGAGCTTGCCGGCGGGGGCGAAGTCGAAGGCGAATTCCCGCCGCGCCGCCACCTCCCGCGTCAGGTCGCGCGAGAGGTAGGCCAGCCGCAGCAGCCGGCGCGTGGTCCGCTCGGAGGTCGCGGCGTTGCAGGCGCGGAGAAAGCCGAGCAGCCAGCTCCACTGCCCGGGGTCCATCCGGGGGCGGAAGCGCATCGGCCCGTCCGGATCCAGGAGCCAGCCCGGCACCTTGCCGATCACGCCCGGCCCGGCGAAGGGCGCCACGTAGCTGTAGGAGAGCTGCCCGCCATTGGCGTAGCTGGTGCCGCGCCCGACCTCCGGCTCGGCGTCGAGCACCGTCACCGCATGGCCCTGGCGCGCGAGGAGATAGGCGTGGCCAGGCCGTGACACCGGCGCCGAGGATCAGGACGCGCATCCGCCCTCTCTGCTTCGCACTTACGGTAGGGTCAATGGCCGCTCCGCGGCGGGGTCAATGGCCGCTCCGTCCGGCCTGTGCTACGGAAAGCAACGAACCCGGGATCGCGCATGGACCTGCCCAAGACCCCCCTGAGCAACAGCGCCCTGCTGAACCGTATCAAGCAGTTTTACTGGTTCCACTCGATCCCGCTGCGCCCCGGCATCACGACCTACGGCGCGAAGACCGAGGAGATCCTGGCGCAGGAGGAGCAGGCCATCATGTCCGGCATCGACTTCCAGGGCCGGACGGTCCTCGATGTCGGCGCCTGGAACGGCTATTTCAGCTTCTCCGCCAAGCGCCACGGAGCCGCCCGGGTGCTCGCGACCGACAGCTTCACCTGGACCGAACCGAAGTTCCGCGGCCAGGAGGCCTTCGAGCTGGCGCGCGCGGAGCTCGGCCTCGACATCGAGAGCCTGCTGATCGACCCGACGAAGATCACGCCGGAGCTCGGCAGCTTCGACATCGTGATGTTCCTCGGCGTCCTGTACCACCTCTTCGACCCGATCGACGTGCTGCAGCGCGTGCGCGCCGTCACGGGCCAGCTCCTCCTCGTCGAGACCCACCAGGACCTGGCGGACCGGACCCAGCCGGGCATGGTCTTCTACCCCGGCGCCATCCTGAACAACGACCCCACCAACTGGTGGGGACCGAACCCCGCGCTGATGCTGCATCTGCTGCAGGCGCTGGGCTTCGCCCGGATCCTGTACCGCCACTATCCCCACCCGCCGGGGACGCCGCTGAACCGCGGCATCTATGCCTGCCTGACGCCGGAGGCCGATCCCGCGATCATCGCGGGCCTCGGGCCCGAATGGCGCGAGCTGGACGCGCCGGGGGTGATCCCCACCCTCGCGGCAGAGGTGCGGCGATGAGCGGCGTGGCCTCCTTCCGCTGGCTGCAGAGCCTCCGCCTCGGTCCGGACCTCGTGACCCCGGGGGTGCAGAACGAGGCAGAGCTCGCGCGGATGGAAGAGGCGCTCTTCGGGCCGATCAACCTCGCGGGGGCGGATGTGATCGAGGTCGGCGCCTGGAACGGCGCCTTCAGCCTCGCGGCGAAGCGCCGCGGCGCGGCCCGCGTGCTGGCGACGGACCATCTGGCCTGGACCCTGCCCGGCTCCGACGCCAAGGCCGCGACCGAGTTCGCCGCGCAAGCGTCCGGCCTCGCGATCGAGACCAGGGTCATGGATCCGCGCGGCTTCGGCAAGTATTTCGGCCAGTTCCACGTCGTGGTGGCGACGGAGTTCTTCACGCAGCTCTTCAACCCCATCGCGGCGCTCAAGGGGCTGCGCGCCATCACCTCGCGGCTGCTGCTGATCGAGACCATCCAGGACGGAATGGAAGAGAGCCGACCAGTGATGATGGCGCACAACCTGCCGACGGCCTATGGCGCCACGGTGGCCGGCTGGGCGCCCAATCCCGAGGCCGTGAAGCACATGCTGCAGGAGCTGGGCTTCGACCGCATCTTCCATCGCGACCACCCGACGGCGGGACGCGGGCGCGGGCTCTACGCGGCGCTGCTGCGGGACACGCCGGACGAGGCGCTGACCGGCTTCGTCGCGCCCTGGCGCAGCCTCACCCATCCGGGCTGACGCGGTCCGGACCTATGGGGCCGGGGCTCAGCCGTGGATGAAGACGGGACAGGGTGCCGCGCGCAGCAGCCGCGCGCTGGCGCTGCCGAAGATCAGCCGCGCCACCCCGCTCTCCTCGTCGGCGCCGAGCACCAGGAGCCGGGCCGGTAGGCTGCGGGCCTCGGCGAGCAGGATGTCGTGCGCGTCGCCCTCGGCCACGACGCCCTCGGCCGCCAGTCCGTGGCGCTCCAGATAGCGCAGCAGCGCGGCGGGGGTGCCCTGCGAGAAGTCGAGCAGCTTGACGGGCGCGCCGCCCGCGAGGCCCAGCAGGGCGAAGAGCTGCAAGGTGCGCATCGCCGGCAGCGAGCCGTCATAGCCGACCAGCACGAGGCCTGCCGTGGGCGAGGTCCCCGGCGGCACGACCAGGAGCGGGCGCGCCCCATCGCGGATCAGCGCCTCGATGGTGGGGCTGAGCCCGTCATCCGCCTGCTCGCGGCCGAGCGTGCTGTCGCGGCCAATCACGACCAGGTCGTGCGCGGCGCATTCGGCGAGCAGGGCGGGCTCGGGCGCCTCCTCGCGGCGCACCACGTCGAAGGCGAGGTCGCCCGCGGCTTCGCGCGCGGCGGCGAGCACCGCCTCGGCTTCCGCCTCCACCGCGGCGGCGAGCTTCGCGTTGCGCCGGCTGGCGAAGGCTCCGGCGCCGACCGGCATCGCCTCGTGCGCGCCAGTCGTGTGCGGGCGGTCGAGGACCAGCACGGCGGTGACCGCCGCCCCGGTC
>JAQGHZ010000707.1 GCA_028291485.1 Rubritepida sp.
TGAAGGTGCGCAGGCCGAAATGCTGGACCGTGCCGAAATCGGCCAGCACCTCCATCAGCACCAGCGCCACGCCCGCCGCCAGCGCCGGCCGCGCGAGCGGCAGCGCCACATGCCAGAAGGTGCGCGAGAGCGAGTGGCCGAGCGTGCGCGACACCTCCAGCAGGCAGGTGGACTGCGCAAGGAAGGCCGCGCGGCACAGCAGGTAGACGTAAGGGTAGAGCACCATCGCCAGCACGAGGGCGGCGCCGGGCAGGCTACGCAGCTCGGGGAACCAGTACTGGCCGTAGCGCAGGCCCGAGGCATCGCGCAGGGCGGACTGCACCGGACCCGACACGTCCATCAGCCAGACCCAGGCATAGCCGCTCACATAGGCGGGCATCGCGAGCGGCAGCAGCAACGCCCATTGCAGGATGTCGCGTCCGGGGAATCGGCAGGCGGTGACGAGCCAGGCCGTGACGGCACCCGCACTGCCCGCCATCGCCGCGACCAGCAAGGCCAGCGCCGCGGTGTTGCCCAGCAGCTCCGGCAGCGAGGTTTGCCAGATGTGCCACCAGACCTGGCCTGCCGGCACCATCGCGGCGGTGAGGACGGCGGCCAGCGGCAAGGCGATCAGCAGCACCGCCGGCCAGGTCAGCTTCACCCAGAGCGGCTGGCGCCGCGGCACGGCCGCGCTCACGGCTGATTGCGAGAAAGTCTCATTCGCAGCGCATACAGGATGCGCCGCTGATGGTCAGCCCTTCTTCTTGGCTTCCCACTCGGCGACGCCGATGCGCGGAACTTCCATGCGGTCGCGGGTGGTCGTGTACCAGCCGCGGCCATGCATGCGGCCGACGAGATCGAGCTTCGGCGTGTGCACGTAATGCTTCGCCGGGTCCATCACCGCCTCGTCACGGATGTGCATGGCGACCACCTTGCCGAGCACGATCGTGTGGTGACCGACGGGGATGAGCTGGAAAGTCTCGCATTCCATCGCGACCGGGCTCTCGCCGATGCGCGGCA
The DNA here is from genome assembly GCA_028291485.1 of Rubritepida sp. Classification (GTDB taxonomy): domain Bacteria; phylum Pseudomonadota; class Alphaproteobacteria; order Acetobacterales; family Acetobacteraceae; genus Roseococcus. The sequence goes on from JAQGHZ010000707.1 coordinate 1,000, forward strand.
CCTTGATTTTGCTGGACGGGATCTTGGTGAGGCTGGCCTGGTCCAACTCGTCCACGCCAGCGTCGAAGTCGATCGCCGTCGTGTTCATCGCGTGGATGTGGGAATGCGGCACGAGGCAGACGACGAACTGGTTCAGCGCCTTGATGTTGGCGAGCGTGTCCTTGAAGCTCCCGCTCGGCTTGGGGCCGATGCCGATGCCGATCACCACGGGGTCGTCGGTGAAGACGTTGAAGAAGGAGAAGGGGGCGGCATTCACCACGCCGGCGGCATCCTGGCTCACCACCCAGGCGACCGGGCGCGGCACCACGGTCGAGACTACGAGCTTGTAGCGTTCGGACGCGGGAAGGGTCTCGAAATCGAAGAACATGGGCAGGGCCTCACAGGTTTGCCGCGAAAACTGGCCGCGGCGGCAGGAAGAGTCGAGAGGCGTTCCGTTCACCGGCTCTTAACCGGATGGGGCGTAGACCGGAGCTGAAGAGGAGATCAGGTCCCATGCGATTCTTCCGCGATCTGTCGGTCGGCCGAAAGCTGGCCACGAGTGCGGCCCTTGCCGTCCTGCTGCTGACCATGCTGGTCCTGCTGGTGACGCGCGAAAGCGGCCAGGTGGACGAGCAGCAGATGGCGGAGCGCCAGGCCGTCGCCGCCCGCGCCGCCGCCGACGAGGCCTTGCGCTATACCGGCGAGGCCTTCAACGCCCAGCGCGGCGTGCTGCTCGCCAACGAGCCCGCCCAGCTCCAGCGCGAGACGGACCAGATGCGCGAGCATCTCGACCGCGCCGCCGCTGCCCTGCAGACGGCGCGCCGTGACGCCACCGCCGCCGCGGCCATCCAGCCGCTGGAAGCGCTCGAGGCCGAGCTCGCCACCTTCCGCGGCGGTCTCGACGAAACCGCCGCCGCCCGCGCCGAGCTCATCACCAGGCGCGACCGCGACTTCTTCCCCCGCTTCTCCGAATTCGACCAGGCGCTGGAGGCGGCGACCGCGAACCTGCAGTTCGGCATGAGCGGCGAAGCGCGGGACGAGTTGCGCGACGTGATGAACACCTACATCGCCTCTGTGAACGAGGTGCGGCTGGGCATCCAGCGCTACCTCGCCACCGACGACGCACCCTCTGCCGCCCGCGTGCGCCGGGCCGGCGCCCAGGGCCGCGTGCATGCGCGCCGGCTCGTCTCGGCCGCCGCCGAGGAGGTGAAGCAGGATATGACGCGCCTCACCACGGCCGGCCAACGCCTCGCCGACGAGGCGGAGGCGCTGATGGGAATCGGGGCGCGTATCCTCGAGGTCCGCACGAGCCGCACCAACCCGGCCCGCGAGCGCATGACGGCGGCCTTCGCCACGGCGACGACGGCGCTGGCGGCGGATGCCCGCAGCCGGGCACAATCCGCGGCCGCGGCGATGAACGCGCTGGAGCGCAGCGTCTGGATCATCGGCGGCGTGGTGGCGCTCATCCAGATCCTTTCGGGCTTCGTGACGGCGCGGGCCATCGGCACGCCGCTGCGCCGGATCGCGGCCGCGGTGCGCCGCATCGCCGCCGGCGAGACGGCCGAGCCGGTGCCCGACCGCAACAGGCGCGACGAGATCGGCCAGATCGCGACGGCGCTGGAGGGACTGCGCGGCGGCGTGGAGAAGGCCTTCGCGCAGCAGCAGATGCTCGAGCAGATGCCGCTCGGCGTGATGATGGCGGACCCCAGGGACGAGTTCCGCATCCGCTACATGAACCCCGAGAGCACGCGCCTGATGGGCCTGATCGAGAGCGGCCTTTCGGTGAAGGCGGGCGAGGTGCTCGGCCAGAGCGTCGACATCTTCCATGCGAAGCCGGAGCACCAGCGCGAGATCCTGTCCGATGCCTCGCGCCTGCCGCACCGGGCCCGCTTCGCCATCGCGGGCCAGGTGATGGACCTCAACATCACCGCCATCCGCGACCGTGGCGGCGAGTACGTGGCGCCCATGCTGGTCTGGACCCTCGCCACCGCGCAGTCGCAGCTGGCGGATAATTTCGAGCAGGAGATCGGCGGCGTGGTGGATGCGGTCGCGACGGCGGCGGGGCAGATGCAGCAATCGGCGAACGTGCTCTCCGGCTCGGCCGCGACCTCCGGCCGCGAGGCCGAGGCGGTGGCCGAGGCATCGGTCCGGGCCGAGGCCGATGTGCAGGCCGTCGCGGCCAGCGCGGAGGAACTCGCGGCCAGCGTCGCCGAGATCACCCGCCAGGTGGCCGAGGGTGCCCAGGTGGCCCGCGCCGCGGCCGACGAGGCGCGCGCGACCGACGGCACGGTCCAGGGCCTGGCCCAGGCGGCGAGCCGGATCGGCGACGTGGTGCGGCTCATCAGCGACATCGCGGCGCAGACCAATCTGCTGGCGCTCAACGCGACGATCGAGGCGGCCCGGGCCGGCGAGGCGGGCAAGGGCTTCGCGGTGGTGGCGAGCGAGGTGAAGAATCTCGCCGCGCAGACCGCCAAGGCCACGGAGGAGATCGCCGCCCAGATCGGCGGCATCCAGGGCACGACGGAGCAGGCCGTGACCGCGCTGCGCTCCATCAGCCTCACCATCGAACGGATGAACGAGGTCACGACCGCCATCGCCGCTGCGGTGGAGGAGCAGGGGGCTGCGACGCGCGAGATCGCCCGCAGCGCCTCTCTGGTGGCCGAGGGCACCGGCGCCGTCACCCGCCGCATCAACGACGTGCGCAGCGCCTCCGGCGAGACCGGACGCTCGGCGGGTGAGGTGTTGCATGCGTCCAACGACCTGGCGCTCCAGGCCGGCGTGCTGCGCGACAAGGCCGGCGAGTTCCTGAAGCAGGTGCGGGCGCAGTAGTGCCCGCGAGGGGTGCGCGCCGCCCAATCCTTGGGCGGCGCGCGCGCCCGATCCGCTTTCCCGCGCCATTCCGCCAATTGCCCGGCCTTCCGGCCGGGACCTACCCTGCTCCCAGCATTGAGGTCGGGGACCGTGTGAGATGGATGTCGGCGTCTTCCTTCCGATCGGCAATAACGGCTGGCTGATCTCCTCCACCTCGCCGCAATACAGGCCGAGCTTCGAGCTCAACCGCGAGGTGACGCTGAAGGCCGAGAAGTACGGCTTCGACTTCGCGCTCTCCATGATCAAGCTGCGCGGCTTCGGCGGGCCGAGCCAGTATTGGGACTACAA
>JAQGHZ010000710.1 GCA_028291485.1 Rubritepida sp.
CCCAGCCTCCGGCGCCGGCGGTGCCCATCAGCAGCCGGTCGCCCGTGTTCAGAACCGTGGTGAGCTTGGATCGCACCTTCTCCCGCTGGCCATCGCTTCGGATGATCCAGGCTTCCGCCGGCTGGCCGCCCTGGCCGCCGGCGGCGCCTTTTGCCGCATGGAAATGCCGCTCGCCCCGGAAGGTCAGGGTGAGCTGTCACCGCAGGACCTCTTATTCGCGCTCGATGCCGCAGCCGCCCGGATGCAGCCCCGCGCCGCCCGAGCCGCGCCGGATGCCCAGCCGGTGCACGCGGACAGGCGCGTCGGTCTCCATGGCCTCGGCGGGCATGTTCATGGTGTTGCTGATATCGGTGGAGACGCCGTGCACGCCGTCGCCGGTCGCGGAGCCGCCGCTGCCACCGGACAGAATCTCCGTCACCACCCAGGCCGAACCGTCGGCGCGGCGGCCGGAAAGCGCCATCACGGCAGCACGGGGGCGAGGGCCGCGAGGATGGCATTGGTCGCGAGCTTCACCGTGCCGGTGCGCGCGTTCAGCGCTGAAGGCATGCGCGGGCTGAGCAGCGAGCCCTCGGGCAGGATCACGGTGAGCGGGCGGGCGCAGCCGCCATTGTTGGGGATGTCGGGGCCGGTGATGGCGCGCAGCGCGAAGAAGCAGCCGGCCATGACGCCGGCGGGCGCCGCGTTCACCGGCCCGCGCACCTGGGGCGAGGTGCCGGTGAAGTCGATCGTCATCTCGTCGCCCGCGATGGTGACGCGCACGCGGATCGGCACGGGCTTGTCCAGCTCAACGCCGTCATTGTCGAGCGCATCCTCGTAAGTCCAGCTGCCGTCGGGGACGGCGCGGAGGGCGGCCCGGGTGGCGGCCTCGGCGCGGCGGACCAGCTCCAGCATCATCGCGTGGAGCGCGTCGGCGCCGTGGCGCGCGGCGAGCTCGGCCGTGCGCGTGGCGGCGACACGGCAGGCGGCGATCTGCGCCTCGAGATCCCAGTTGAAGGCCTCGGGCGTGCGGGTGTTGAGGTTGATGATCTTCAGGATCTGCGGGTCGGTGACGCCCTCGCGCGCCAGCTGCAGCGGCGGCAGCCGAAGGCCCTCCTGGAAGATCTCCGTGGCGGTGGTGGGCAGCGAGCCGGGAGTCAGCCCACCCAGATCCTGGTGGTGCAGGATGGTGCCGGCGAGCGCGATGACGCGGCCCTCGGCGAAGACCGGCACCATGAGGGACACGTCGGGAATATGCGTGCCGCCGTCATAGGGATCGTTCATCAGGTAAACGTCGCCGGGGCGCATCTGCGCGACGGGGAAGTCGCGCAGCATGCGCTGCACGGCCGGCATCAGGCAGCCGAGCAGCAGCGGCAGCGAGATGGACTGCGCCATCAGCGTGCCGTCGGGCAGGAAGAGACTGGCCGAGGCGTCGTTCGCCTCGCGCACGATGGGCGAGACGGCGGAGCGGAGCATCACCGCCTGCATCTCCTCGGCGATGGCGTCGAGGCGGCGGCGGACGATCTCGATGGTCGCGGGGTCAAGGCGTTCCGCGTTCATGCCCGCTTCTCCATGAGCAGATGGGCGGGATGGGCGGTGACGCGCCAGCCGGCGGGGATGACGAGCGTGGTGTCGTCCTGCTCCAGGATGGCGGGGCCGTGCAGGATTTCGCCGGGAGCGAGCGAGGTGCGCGGTACGGCCGCGACCTCCTGCGGCACGCCGTCGATGACCGCGAGGCGCGAGCCGCGCTCGGCGGTGGTGTGGACCGGCAGGCGCGGCTCCAGGACCGGCGCGCGCAACCGTCGCACGGCGCGCAGCGAAACCAGGCGCACGGGGGCCTGCCGCGCATGGCCATAGGCCGCGCGATGGGCGGCGATGAAGCCCTCGCGGATCGCGGCGCCGGGGGCGGCGCCGTCGTGCGGGATGTCGACGTCCAGGCTGTGGCCCTGGCCGACATAGCTGGCGCTGGCGGTCAGCAGGATCTCGGCGGATTCCGCCGCGGCGCCCTCGGCTTGCATGGCGGTGCCGGTCTGCGCGACGAGTTCCGCGATGGCGGCGCGCAGCTCCTCTTCGGGCAGGCTGTCGGTCACCCGGCCGAAGCCGCGCGCCGCATCGTGCTCCAGCGGCGCGTCGAGCAGGCCCGTCGCGGCCAGCACGCCCGGCGCGGCGGGGACGACGATGCGCGTCTGGCCCAGATCCTCCGCGATGGCATAGGCGTGCAGCCCGCCGCCGCCGCCGGCCGGCACCAGCGGCAGCTCGCGCGGATCGGTGCCGCGCGCGACCGTCATCTTTCGCACGGCCTCGGCCATGGTGGCGTTGATGATGCGGTGGATGGCGACCGCTGCCTCGCGCAGGCCGAGGCCGAGGGGGGCGGCGATCTCGCGCTCGATGGCCTCGGCTGCGGCCGCGGGGTCGAGCGCCAGCTCGCCGGCGGCGAAGCGCGTGGGGTCCACGAGGCCGAGCACGACCGAGGCGTCCAGCACTGTCGGCCGCGTGCCGCCTCGGCTGTAGCAGGCCGGGCCGGGTGCCGCGCCCGCCGAGCGCGGGCCGACGCGCAGGCCGCCCGCATCGTCGATCCAGGCGATGGAGCCGCCGCCGGCCGCGATGGCCAGCACATCGGCCGTGGGGACGCGCACGGGAAAGGTGCCGATCATGCCGTCCATGCGCAGCGCGGGCGCGCCGCCGCGGATCACGGCGATGTCGGCGCTGGTGCCGCCCACGTCGATCGAGACGCCGTCGGGGAAGCCGGCGCCATCAAGCACGGCGGCCGCGCCGATCGCCGCGGCCGAAGGGCCGGAGAGGGTGAGGCGGATGGGCTTGCCGCGCGCCGTGCCGGCGCCGAGCAGGCCGCCGCGCGAATGCATCACCTGCAGCGGCACACTGATGCCGGCGCCCTCGATGATGCTCTCGATGCGGCCGAGATAGTCGCTCATGACAGGCTTCAGCGCGGCGTCGAAGGCGGTGGCGCAGGTGCGCTCGTATTCGCGGGGCGCCGGATCGACCTCGGAGGAGAGGGAGACGGCCAGGCCAGGGCAGGTTGCGCGCACGATCTCCCCCGCGCGGCGCTCATGCGTGGGGTCGAGGAAGGCGAAAAGGAAAGTGATGGCGACGGCCTTGGCGCCGGAGGCCTCCAGCGCGCGCGCGGCCTCGGCGACCTCGGCCTCGTCGAGCGGCTCCCAGATGGTGCCGTCCGCGCCGATGCGCTCGGTGACTTCCATCCGGCGCTCGGGCGGCACCAGGCTCACCGGCGTCTGCGGGCCGAACATGAGGTCGTAGTTGGAGGCGCGCGTCATGCGCCCCAGCTCGATCACGTCGGCGAAGCCGCGCGTGGTGATGAGGCCGACCGGCGCCGCGGTGCCCTCCAGGATGGCATTGGTCGCGACGGTGGTGCCGTGCAGGAAACGCCGCACCTCCGCCGGTCTCGCATCGCCGCCCAGCAGGCGCGACAGCGCGTGGCCCACGGCCCGCGCGGGGTCGTCAGGCGTGCTCGGCACCTTCAGCGAGCGCAGCGAGCCGTCGCCGCCGCGCAGCACCGCATCCGTGAAGGTTCCGCCGATGTCGATGCCGATATCCATGCCACTCAGTTCTGCTGCGATGCAGCGCAACGATACGAGGACACGCCGCCAGGGCAAGGTGGACGCATTAAATCGCCGGCTCTCCCAGGGACAGCATCAGCCGGTTCGCCCAATTGAAGAAGGCGGCCGATTGGATGACGTCGGCGATGGCGAGATCGTCCAGCCCATCGGCGCGCAGCCGGGCAACGTGCTCCGGGCCGAAGGCCAGCGGCGTCCGCGTCAGCGCGACGGAGGCGGCGACGACGGCGTTCCAGCTTTCGCCGAGATCGGCGTCGACGCCTTCCGCCAGCAGCTTGTCGACGTCGGCCTCGCGCTTCGAATAGGTGGCCGAGAAGCGCGCATGCACCGAGGCGCAGTAGATGCAGCCGTTGAGGCGGGACACCGCGGCCGCCGCGAGTTCGCGCTCGGCGCGGGGGAGGCCGGCGTTGGTGTTGTAGAAGATGTCCTTGTCGGCGCGGGTGCGGGATTCGAGCGTGTCGGGGTCGCGGGCCAGGAGCCGGAAATAGGGCGACTTCACGCGGTTCGCATCGACGAGGGCGGCCATGTGCCGTTCCGTCATCGCCTCCGGGGCGAGGGGTTCGAGCCAGGGGAGCCAGTCGACCTGCGCGCGGGTGAAGACCACGGGCGGGGTGTGCTCGGGCGGGGTGAGGGTGGTGTTGGTGTCGGGCATGCTTTGGACTCCTCAGGCCGCCCGGAGCAGGACGCGGAAGCCGGCGACCACCCGGATCTGGAAGGAAAGAAAGGAGACGATCTGCGACAGGGTGACGAGGTCGGTCGTCGTCCAGCCGGCGGCGAGCACCGTGGCCAGCGATTCCGGCGCGGCGTCGCGCGGATGGAAGACCAGCATGTGCACATGCGGGAAGGCGGCGGCGAGGCGGGGCCCCAAGGCGGCCGCGGTGGCCGCGTCGACGGCATAGGCCGGTCCGGGCCTGTCCTCTGCGCTCAGCGGGCCGGACGGGAAGGCGCCATATGGACCCTCGGTGACGGTTTGCCGGACCGCGGCGTCCACAGCGGCGCGCAACGCATCGGAAGCCAGTCCCTCGGCGTAGAAGGCGGCGGTCTCGGCCTCGCCATGCAGGCCCACCACGTAGCAGGCCACGGCGAAGCGCTCGGCCGTGGTGACTCCAGCCAGTTCGGCCGGGGTGAACAGCGCCTCATAGCTCTTCTGCGCATGCGTGCGGGCCTCGGGCCGCTGCGCGCGGATCGCATCCATCGCCGAGCCGGGCGCGATGCCGACGAGCTTGTCGATCACATCGACGGTCATGGTCGTTCTCTCCCAAATCCGGCCACGTCAGGCGACGTGGCGCATTCCTTCGGCCGCCTCGCGGCGCCAGCCGAATTCCGGCGCCACCTTCTCCGCCACCAGCTCGATCGACCGCAGGATGAAGGCGTGCGGCGGATCGATCGAATGGACCTGCACGGCGAGGTCGGTGGCACGCGCGAGCGTGCTGTCCGTCTTCAGCGAGGCGATCACATCCTCCGCCGTGCCGAGATGCACGTCGAGGGCCGCGATCAGCGCCTCGGTCGTCTCGCCGCCCTGGGCGCGGCCCAGGCTGATGAGCCGCGCGCTGAAGCGCTGCAGGCCGATCTCCGCGAAGCGGAAGGCGTCGGCGCGGTCGTCGGTCACGAAGACGGAGCGCGAGGCCAGGATGCGCGGCGCGCGGCCGGGCGGCAGCGCTTCCAGATAGGCGTCGATCATCGGGTTCTGGATGTCGGCCAGCGTCTGGTTCGGCTGGTCCTTCGGGCGCGGCTGGGTGCGCGAGAGCAGCAGCCCGTCACCGGCCGCCCCGGCGCGGCGGGCGCCCTCGACGGTGAAGGTCGCCTGCCACATGCGGTCCGCGAGGCTCGCCGGCGCTGCCGGGTAGAGATGGTCGCCGCCCGGCAGCGTGTGGCCCGCGAGCGCATCCTTCAGCATCTGCGTGTTTTGACCGAAGATCCGGCCGCGCTCGGCGCCGTCCAGGCC
>JAQGHZ010000720.1 GCA_028291485.1 Rubritepida sp.
CGTCGGTGCCGAGCGGGTAGTTGGGCGTGCCCATCGGCCGCAGCCGGCGGATCATGCTGCCCTGGTAGGGGTCGTGCGGCGTGATCCAGGGCGCCAGCAGGATGACGCAGAGCATGATCAGCAGCACGCTGCCGCAGACGATCGCGACCGGGTCACGCCGCAGCCGCTTCCACACGCCCGCCCAGTAGCCCTGCGATTTCGCGACGGCCTGCCTGGCCTGGATGGAGAGCTCCGCGCTCGCGGCGGTGGTGGTGCTCATGCGCGTTTGGTCCGTCGCGCCGGAGGCGCGCTCAGGCTGGATGCCGGAGGCGCGCTCAGGCTGGACGCCGGAGGCGCGCTCGGGTTGTACGCCGGAGGCGTGGCCAGGAAAGGAAAGCGGATCATGCTCTTTTGATCCGCGGATCGAGGGTCGTCTGGATCAGGTCCACGATCAGGTTCAGCCCCACGAAGAACATCGCCAGCACCAGGATCGTCCCCTGGAGCACCGGCAGGTCGCGCTGGAAGATCGCGCTGTTCAGCAGAAGCCCCGTCCCCGGCCAGGAGAACACCGTCTCCACCAGGATCGAGCCGCCCATCAGATAGCCCAGCTGCAGCCCGATCACCGACAGCGCGTTCGGTGCCGCGTTCTTCACGACGTGGAGGAAGATGTTCCACGACGTCAGCCCCTTGCCGCGCAGCGCCGTCACGAACTCCTGGTTCATGATCTCGGCCACGATGCCGCGCACCGTCCGCGTCACGATGCCCATCGGGATCACCGACAGGGTCACCGCCGGCAGCACAAGGTGCTGGATGTGCTCCCAGTTCCACATCCAGTCCGCGCTGCCGCCCGGCCCCGCGCCCATCGCCGGCAGCCAGTTCAGCTGCACCGAGAAGATCACGACCATCACCATGCCGAGCCAGTAATGCGGCACCGACACGCCCGCGACCGCGACCGTCACCGCCGCCCGGTCCAGCAGCGTGCCCCGGAACGTGCCAGCCAGCCCGCCCAGGATGCAGCCCATGATGAAGCCCAGCATCGAGGCCGCCGCCGCCAGCATCAGCGTGTTGCCGATGGCGGAGTGCAGGTCGCTCCACACCGGCCGCCCCGTGGCCAGCGAGCGACCCAGATCCCCCTGCACCACCTTCCACAGCCAGATCCCGAACTGCACCGGCAGCGGCTTGTCGAGCCCGTAGTCGCGGCGGACCTGGTCCACCACATCCTGCGGCGCGTCGGGTGGGACGATGGCGTTGATGGGGTCGCCGGGTGCGATCTGGACGAGCATGAAGCAGACGAAGCCCACCGCCAGCGCGATCGGCACCGCGTAGAGCAATCGGCGCAGGAGGTAGAAGAACATCGGCCAGTCTCCCGTTGCGGCTATCTAGCGCGCCGCCGGCCCTGCGGGGCAAGGCGGAAGCGCGGCGGATTCGCCCGTTCCCTCTTGCCTTTGCCCACGTCAGGGGCAGAACTGCCTGCCGATGAAGCTGCTCCTCCTCAACGGCAACACCGATGCCGCGATCACCCAAAGGCTCGCCGTCGCGGCCCGCGCGATGTGCGGCGACGAGATCGTGCCCGCCACCGCCCGCTTCGGCGCGCGCTACATCGCCACCCGCGCCGCCTCGGCCATCGCGGCCCATGCGGTGCTGGACCTGCTGGCCGAGCGCGTGGGCGCCACCAACCCGGAAGGCTTCGACGCCGCCATCATCGCCTGCTTCGGCGACCCCGGCCTCGATGCCGCGCGCGAGATGCTGCCCATCCCCGTCCTCGGCCTGGCCGACGCCTCCATCCCGGCCTCGATTCGTGCCGCCGCGCACCCCCTCGGCGGCCTGCGCGCCCCTGTCGTGGCGCTCCTGACGGGCGGGACGGCCTGGGTGCCCATGCTCCAGGAATTCGCGCTGCTGCGCGGCTATGCCGCCAGCCAGGTGCGCGTCGCCGCCGTCACGCCCACCGGAGACATGATCGCCCGCGAGCCGGACCGCGCGCTGGACCTGCTGGCCGAGGCCGCGGAAGAACAGGTCGCGGCCGGGGCGGATGTGGTGGTGCTCGGCGGGGCGGGGTTGGTGGGCCTCGCGGACCGGCTGCAGGCGCGGGTGAGCGTGCCGGTGCTGGACTGCCTGCGGGTGACGTTGGAAGCGGCGCAGGAGGCGCGGCCCGGCACCACGCCGATGCAGCCAGCGCCCAGCCTGGGGCTGAGCGCCGCCCTGGCGCGCGCCCTGGAAAGCTGAGGGTTCGTCCGGGGAATCCGTCGGCATGCGCGGCTGGAGTCTCACGGCCAGCACGCCTTGAGCGCACGGGGGATGTATCGGCGGCCGGCGACCACGGTGAGGCACTTCCGCATGGCGCGGAGCCAGGTGATGGCCCGTTTCCTCTCGCCTCGGACGACGGTTTCGAGCCGCGCCGATTGGAGGGCGAAGAGCTTTTCGGACAAATCCGGGTCGGGGCACATCCAGGGCGGGGCCGGTAAGGCGCGCTTCAGCTCGAACCGGCGGGCGAGGAGGATGATGCGGAAGCCGCGCAGGCGGATGGCCCGCCGCGCGGCGCGGCAGATGGGACCGAGGAGGTTGCGCAGGGCATGGCCCACGGGCGCGGCGGCCAGCGCGAGCAGCAGATGCTCCCACAGGCCTTCATGGGTCAGGCGGCGGAAGTAGCGCGAGATGGTGTCGGGCTTGCCGTAGGGCTCGGGGAGGTCGGACCAGGGGCCATCGGTGGCGGCGACGCGGAAGATGGCGTCGAAGCGAGCGCGGTGATCGCAGGGACGGCCACGATGGGCGCGGGCGATGTGGGGGAGGAGGGCGCTCCATTCGGCATCGGAGAGAGGGGCGTGGGAGATGCGGAGGGGAGAGGTCATCTCCTCAGATTAGGAAAATGTTCTGGAACAAAGCAAGAAAATACGGGAAGAGCGGGGCGTCGCCCCGCACCCCGCCCGGGGCCGAAAGGCCCCGGACCCCACCAATTAGTCGCTCTCAGGGGGGATGACGTTGGTCTTCAGGCCGCGCACGAGGACGTCGCGCATCGTCTCCGCACTCTTCAGGCGGATGTCGTCCCAGGCCTCGGGGCTGTGGAAGGCAACGTGCGGCATGATCACCAGCCGGCCCATCAGCCACGGCTCCTTCGCGCGATAGGCCTGGAGCAGTTTCGGCACGGGATCGACCGGCGGCTCGACCGGGACCACGTCCAGCCCCGCCGCCGCGACATGGCCGGAGCGCAGGGCGGCCTCCAGCGCATCGATGTCCAGGATCGGGCCGCGCGCCGTGTTGATCACCACCGCATTCTTGGGCAGCAGCGCCAGCTCCGCAGCACCTACCAGGCCACGCGTGTCGCGCGTCAGCGGGCAGTGGATGGAGAGCACGTCGGAGCGCGCCATCAGCGCCTCCAGGGTGTCCACGCGCTCGATGCCGATCGCGCGATCGGCGCCGTTGGGCAGAGCCGTGTCGAAGAAGGCGACCTTGAAGCCGAGCGCCTTGGCCCGCAGCGCCGCCGCCGTGCCGATGCGCCCCAGGCCGAGCACGCCGAAGGTCTGCACCTCGAAGCGGCGGACGATGGGGTTCTGGATCACG
>JAQGHZ010000734.1 GCA_028291485.1 Rubritepida sp.
GGGCCAGACTGTGCTGGTCGAGAACCGGCCGGGTGGCAATACGGGGGTTGCAACGGAGGTGGTCGCCAGGGCGCCCCCCGACGGCCACACGCTCCTGGTTGCCGCGATGCCCTTCGCGCTCAATCCATCCATGTACGATCGTCTGCCCTACGACAGCGAACGCGACATCGCACCGGTTTCCTTGATCAGCCAGGTCCCGCTGGCGTTGATCGTCAACAAGGACCTTCCCGTGCGCACCGTCGCCGACCTCGTGGCCATGGCGCGCAGCCGACCACGGCAAATGAGCTTTGGCTCGCCGGGGATCGGCGCCACCCCGCACTTGGCCGGCGAGATGTTTTGCAGTCAGGCAGGGCTCGAAATGGTGCATGTCCCCTACCGGGGCGGAGCAGCAATCCACGCAGATTTGCTGGGTGGGCGAATTCCCATGGTGTTCGACACCGGCGCCTGGGGGCTCATCGCGCAGGGTCAGGTGCGGCCGCTTGCGGTGACGACGGCCCAGCGCGTGGCATCGCTGCCCAACGTGCCAACGATGATCGAGAGCGGGTTCCCGAATTTCACCATCTCCGCCTGGCATGGGGTCATGACAACCGGTGCCACGCCCCCCGATCTCGTGACCTGGTTGTCGGCCCAGATTGCGGAGGCATTGCGTCAGGAGGATGTGGCCGCGCGCTTCGACGCGCTCGCTGCCCAGCGCATCGGTAGCACCCCCGAGGAATGCCGGCACTTCATTGCGGGCGAGCAGCGTCGCTTCGCCACGCTCATCCGAGAGAGGAACATCCGGCCCGAATCGTAGCGACGGGGCTGCGGTGAAATAAGTTACGAGATCATCAGGGTAATCCTCACGACCGCAGCGGTGGCTCGAACTCAAGCGAAAACCTGCGAGAGGCTGTTCGCATCGAGGCGCACCTCCTCCGCCAGCTTCGCTCTCTTCCGCCGAGTTCCGCCGCCCGTATCAGTCGTCGCCCACCTTGGATCAAGGAACGGCCTGACGGACCGGGCGCGACCAGCGCGGCGAGGTTCTGTCGTCCCCCGGATCGGGTCGGGAAATTTGACGGAAGCCTGGTTTGCCCGGGCGCTCTCTCATCCAACGAGCAGAGCGGATGATGGCGCGCTACGGCGGTGCTCGCGCCGGCTTTAAAGGCGAGCCAAAGAAATTTCCCCGCTGCGAGCATATACGAAGTATTCTTGGCATATGCCGCGGACCAAACCCAGATCGTCAGCCGTGCCACCCGTGACCGTCCACCGGGCGCCCGAGCACCTTGCGCGCCGCTTCCAGCAGATCTGCGAGACGATGCTCGCCGGCATCTTTGCGGAGCAGGGCCTCACCAGCTGGCAGTACGGCCTCATCGTGCAGGTGCGCTCGGTACCAGGACTCGACTGCAAGCGCCTCGCCGCCGCCATCGGAAAGGACACCACGTCCACGGGCCAGGCGCTCGACATGTTGGTTGCCCGCGAGTTGATCGTGCGTGCTGTCGCGCCCGGGGATCGCCGTGCCTGGTCCTTCGCGCTGTCCCCGGCTGGTGTGAACTTCCATGAGGCCATGCGGCCGCGCGTCACTGCCGCAAGCAGGCGGGTCACTGCGCCGCTATCTCCAGCCGAAGTGGAAACGCTCCTCGACCTGCTCACGCGCCTCGTTGTCACACACGAGGCCTACGCCAAGCCGGGCGCCGGCCGCAGTCCACACCGCCGCGCGCCGCCGGTTGCGGTGGATGCAAAGGAAGTCCCTCCATGTGCACCGTCAGCAACGCCTTCCCACGCCGTCGCGCGCTGCGCCTCGGACTCCTCAGTGCCGTCCTAGGCGGCACTTGCGGACAAGTGCTCGCGCAACACGCCACAGCTGATGTGACCGAGGCGCCACCGCGCGGTCCTCCCGCGAGAGTTGGCTGGCCCGCGCGCCCGGTCCGCGTGGTAACTCCGGGCGGCCCCGGAACCGGCGTCGACCTCGCCGCGCGCATACTGGCCGATGGGCTCGCCCGTCGCCTTGGCCAGCCCTTTCTTGTTGAGAACCGGCCCGGCGCCGACGGCGTGCTCGCCGCCGAGGCGCACAGCCGCGCCCGGCCGGGCGAAAGCCTGCTCTTCGGCTTCCCCGCCGTGGCGAACCCCTCGCTGCACGACCGGCCGCTGCCCTACGACCCGGACGCCGACCTCGTCCCGGTGGCCCCGGTCGTGACCGAGTTCCACGCCTTCGTGGTGCCCGCGGCGCTGCCCGTCACCGACCTCGCCGGACTATTCGCCCTGGCGCGCGAGAGGCCCGGAATACTGAACTGGTACGGTGCGGTCGGACTGCCCGACCTCACCTTCCGCTTGGCCCTGCGTGACCACGGCGCCGAGATGGCCTTCGTGTCCTATCGCAGCCTAGCCGCCGCCACGCTCGACATCGTCGCCGGCCGAATCCAGCTAGTGTTCGGCCCCGCCTCCTCCGCGCTCGCGCCGATCCGTGAGGGGCGTGCACGCGCCCTGGCGGTCTCGGCGCACGAGCGCGCGCCGGCCCTGCCCAGCGTCCCTACCGTGGCGGAGGCCGGCTTCCCGGACCTGCAGCTAGAGGCGGCGCTTGTCTTGTTCGGCTGGCGCGGCATGGATCCGCCGGTCCGAGACCACCTGGCGGCCGAGACCCGTGCCGTACTGGCTGAGCCCGCCGTCGCTGAACGCCTGCGCACGGCGGGCGCGTTGCCTCGTCCCGGCACTCCCGATGACTTGGCCGCGCTCCTCGCCGGGCAACGCGCGCGGGCCGCGCAGGGCGTGCGCGCATTTGGCGTCGCGCGTTCGCCCGGCTGAGGCAAGAAGCGGCGTGAGCACCGTCGGCCGGTCCCGGGCGCGCATTCTCGGCGCGATGTTCCAGGGAGGGGGCAACGTTTCGCTGATCTTGCCCGTGCTGGCCGAGCTCGCCGCGCGCGGCCACGCTGTTCGGGTAGTGGTCGGACCCGGCATCCGCCGCTCGCGCCTGCCGGTCAATGCGGACCTCCTCAGCCGTCTTGCCGACGCCGGAGCGGAGGTTTTGTCCCTCCATGGGCCCGCCACTCACCCGCTGGACGCCGAGCCGCGTATCCGCGGAGTGGTCCTCGGTTGGACGCCCGGCCCCTTCCGAGGCGCGCCGGCGGAGGCCCTGACATCGCTCTGGGCGCCGGCCTGGGCTGAAGGTGTCACGGCGGAGCTCCGGCGCGCGCCTGCCGATCTCGTGGTCGCGGACTTCATGCTCCAGGGCGCCCTCGCGGCGGCCGAGGCGGCCCGGATTCCGAGCATCGCCCTGGCACACACCGTACTGCTGCGTCCGATCCCCGGTATCCCGCCCTACGGACCCGGTTGGGCGCCGGCGGTCGGACCGCTAGGACGTTTCCGCGATGCCCTCGGCCGAGGCATCGTCGAACGCATCCACCGCCGGGACGGATTGCCCGCACTGAACCGCGCACGCGCGGCACTCGGGCTGGCACCGATGCGCTTGGCCTTTGAACAGCTCGATGGGGCCGCGCGCGTGCTTGTCCTGGCGGCAAGCGCCTTCGACTTCCCAGCAAGGCGTGATGCGCCCGCCAACCTCTGCTATGTGGGGTCCCCGCTCGATGACGTGACCGTGCTGCCCTGGATGCCGCCCTGGCCACCCGGCGATAGCCGCCAACTCGTTGTCGTCGTGGCTCGAGCCAGGAGGCAGGCATGACGTTCATCACGCGCACACAGCTGCCCCGGCTCGGTTCCCGGCCTCTGGCGTCGACCGTCGCCGATCGAGGACGACGCACGAAGATCGGCTGACCAGCCGACGCTTTGTGCCGTACGTGCCCAT
>JAQGHZ010000765.1 GCA_028291485.1 Rubritepida sp.
CCGGCTACGCCGCGATGATGGCCTGCGACACGCTGGTGCTGCTGGGGACCAATTTTCCCTACCGGCAATTCTATCCGACCAACGCGCGGATCGTGCAGATCGATATCTCGCCCGAATCGCTCGGCAACCGCTGCCAGCTGGAGCTGGGCGTGCTGGGCCACGTGCGCGAGACCCTGCGCGCGCTGCTGCCGGCCCTGGCGGTGAAGACCGACCGGTCCTTTCTCGACAAGGCGCTGGCGCATTACGGCAAGGCGCGGAAGGAGCTGGACGATCTGGCCGAGACGGATCGCAGCAGCGACGTCATCCATCCCCAGCTCGTGACCCGGCTCGTCAGCGAACTGGCGACGGAGGATGCGATCTTCACCTGCGACGTCGGCACGCCGACCGTCTGGGCCGCGCGCTACCTGGCGATGAACGGCAAGCGCCGCTTGCTGGGGTCGTTCAACCACGGCTCCATGGCCAATGCGATGCTGCAGGCCATCGGCGCGCAAGCCGCCTTCCCGTCGCGGCAGGTCGTGTCGCTCTCCGGCGATGGCGGCTTCACCATGATGATGGGCGACTTCATCACGCTCACGCAGATGGGACTGCCGATCAAGGTGGTGGTGCTGAACAACGGCACGCTCGGCTTCGTCGAGATGGAGATGAAGGCGAGCGGCTTCCTCGATGTCGGCTGCGAGCTGAAGAATCCCGACTTCGCCGCCATGGCGAATGCGATGGGCATCAAGGGAATCCGCGTCGAACGGCCGGACGGGCTGCGCGATGCGCTGGCGGCGGCCTTTGCCCATCCCGGCCCGGCGCTGGTGGATGTGGTCAGCGCACGGCAGGAGCTGGCCATGCCGCCGAGAACCACCTTCGCCCAGGCGCGCGATTTCGGCCTCTTCGCGCTGAAGGCCGTCATGGATGGCCGGGCCGCGCAGCTCATCGACCTGGCGAAGGTCAATCTCGCCAGATGATGGGCGCCCCTGGCGCGGCGGCGGCCCGGTGCTAGGCTCCTCTCCGGAACGGGAGAGAAGCCATGAACGTCACACCGGAGATCGTCGCCCAGCTTGCGCCCACGGGGGTGCTGCGCGTGGGCGTCAACATGTCCAACTTCCTGCTGGTGAACGGCCGCAGCCCCGATGGCGGGCCGACCGGCGTCTCGCCCAGCATGGGCAAGGCCATCGCGGACCGGCTCGGCGTGCCCGTGCAGTACGTGACCTTCGCCAATCCCGGCCTGGCCGGCGACGCCGCCGGCACCAATGCCTGGGACATCGTCAACATCGGCGCCGAGCCGCAGCGGGCGGAGAAGATCGCCTTCACCAACGCCTATGCGGAGATCGAGTGCACCTACCTGGTGCCCGCCGGCTCACCCATCACTGCGATCGCCCAGGTGGACCAGCCCGGCATCCGCATCGCCGTCTCGGCCCGCGCCGCCTACGACCTCTGGCTGGAGCGCAACATCCACAAGGCCACGCTGGTCCGCGGCCAGGGCCTCGACGCCACCATGCAGATGTTCGGCGAGCAGAAGCTGGAGGTCCTCGCCGGCCTGCGCCCGCGTCTGCTCACCGACGCCGAGTTCTTCCCCGGCTCGCGCATCCTGGAGGGCAACTTCATGGCGGTGCAGCAGGCCGTCGGCACGCTGCGCGGCAATCCCGTGGCCGAGGCCTTCCTGCGCGATTTCGTGGAGGAAGCGAAGCGCTCCGGCCTCGTCGCCCGCTTTATCCAGGACCACCAGGTGAGGGGGCTTTCTGTCGCGCCTGTCGCGTGACGGCTGAATGGCCGTAGCGTCATCTCCCGGAAAATGCTGCACTCGGCACATATTCGGGAGGGGACATGACGAACTATCTCGCCACGCTGCCAGCCTTCCTGACGTGGTTCCCGGTCTGCGCGATCCTGCTGGCCGGCTTCGCCGCAATCTACATCCGGGTGACGCCCTGGGCCGAGCTGCGGCTGATCCGCGCCGGCAACGTGGCCGCGGCGGTCAGCTTGGCCGGCGCCCTCCTCGGCTATTCCCTCGTCGTGGCCTCGGTGATGCTGCACGCGGTGAGCCGGGTCGACCTCATCGTCTGGGGGATCGTCGGCCTCGTCGTGCAGGTGGCCGCCTTCTACGTTGCCCGACTTCTGCTGGGCGACGATCTGCCGCATCGGATGGAGAACGGGCAGCTCTCCTCCGGCATCATGCTCGCTGCCACGTCCCTGGCGGCGGGCGTGCTCAACGCTGCCACCATGGCTTTCTGAGGGAGGTCCGCCATGCGCCGCTCCTATGTCGTCACGCTCACCATCCTCGCCGCCTCGGGCGCCGCGATCTATGCCTTCTCGGGCGACGACATCGACACGACCGATTACGTCGTCACCGACGAGACTTCCTGCGTCCAGCACTACGGCACCGAAGCCCAGGCCGATTGCACCACCGCCCTGACCCAGGCGCGCCAGCAGCATGTCGCGACCGCGCCGCGCTTCGCGAATGTCGAGGCCTGCCGCGAGGCCACCGGTAGCGAATGCGAGACCGCGCCGGCCACGCTCGCCTCGGACAAGCCCCTGCTCGGCACGGCCGCCGCGGTTGGGGCGGGCATCGCCATCCCCGTCCTCGCGGGGGTGATGATCGGCCGGATGATGGACAAT
>JAQGHZ010000007.1 GCA_028291485.1 Rubritepida sp.
AAGCTGCCGGCCGCCTCGCCGGAGATCGTCACGCCGCCGGGGCGGTGGGTGAAGGCGGCGGGGTGCAGGCGGCCCTCGTATTCGCCGTGGGTCCAGCCCTCGGCGGCGAGGCCGGCGTCGACCGAAGCCTGGGCCCGCGTCGCAACACCGAAGGTTAACGCGGCGAACATGGTGCGACGGAGCATCCTTCGTTACATGACTGCCATCTGCACCTATGCCAAGGGAGTCCAGCATCATGGCCATGATTCAGATCGCCGCGACGGACGGCGCCGGCAGCTTCGACTGCCTCGTTGCGATGCCGAAGAGCCAGCCTGCGGGAGGCACGCCGGAGGCGCGCGGGACCGTCGTGCTGATCCAGGAGATCTTCGGGATCAACAGCGCCATGCGCGCGCTGTCCGATTGGGTTGCCGACATGGGCTTCATCGCCCTCACGCCGGACCTCTTCTGGCGGCTGCAGAAGAACGTGGTGCTGGAGCCCGACCAGGGCCAGGCGCAATGGGAGCAGGCCTTCAAGTTCATGAACGACTTCGACCAGGAGAAGGGGCTGGCCGACATCGCGGCGGTCATCGCCCATGGCCGGACGATGGAAGGCTCCAACGGCAAGGTCGGCACCGTGGGTTTCTGCCTGGGCGGGCGGATGGCCTTCAAGGCGGCGACCGGCACCGATGCCGACGGCAACGTCAGCTACTACGGCGTGATGCTGGACGCGCTGGTGGCCGAGAACCCCACCTTCCGCGGCCCGCTGCTCATGCACATCGCCGAGAAGGACAAGTTCGTCCCGCCGGAGGCCCAGGCGAAGATCCTGGAGGGCGTGAAGGGCAACCCCAAGGTCACCGCGCATGTCTATCCCGGCGTGGACCATGCCTTCGCGCGCATGGGCGGCCAGGCCTGGGACGGCCGGGCGGCGACCATCGCCAACGGCCGCACGGCGGAATTCCTGGTGAAGCACCTAGCATAGGCCCCGAGGGGCTGCTGCTCGGGCATCAGGGGCCGGCGGCGCTGGCCCGCGCCTTCCCCGACAGCGGCGATGCCGCGCCGCCCTCGGGACTCACCGGCCGGCGGGCCTGAACGCGCGCGACCCACGCGACAAACCGGTCGCACTTCACCGCATACAATCGGGCACGGGCATGCCATGGTCCGGCCGCCATGACGCCGCGCGCCGCCCATGCCGCGATCCGCTTCGGCCTCGGAGCCCGCCCCGAAGCACCCATGCCGGCCGATCCCACGGCCTGGCTCTCGGCCCAGGTCGCGCCCCTGCCCGAGCTCCCCGGGCCCAGCCTCAACGACATCCAGGTCGCTCTCCGCGCGCAGCGGCGCGATATCCGGCACCCGGGCGTTGGCGACATCTTCCGGGTGGAATCCACCGCCTGGGCCACGCGCATGGTCGCCACGCGGATCCCCTTCGCCGAGCGCTGGGCGAATTTCTGGACCAACCACCTCACCGTCAGCCGCCGCGCCTTCCAGACGGTCGCCTGGCTCGGCCATTATCAGCGCGCGGCCATCCGGACGAAATGCTTCGGCCGCTTCGAGGATCTGCTACTCGCCGCCTACCGGCATCCGGCGATGCTCGGCTACCTCGACCAGACCAACTCGACCGGTCCGACCAGCCCCGTCGGCCGGCGCGGCCGCGGGCTGAACGAGAACCTGGCGCGCGAGTGCCTGGAACTGCACACGGTCACGCCGGCGGCCCGCTACAGCCAGCAGGACGTCATCTCGCTGGCACGCATCCTCACCGGCTGGTCGAGCGGCCGCGGCGAGCAGTTCTCCGAGGTCGACGGCTTCCTCTTCCGCGAGGACACGCATGAGCCGGGCGCCAAGCGCCTGCTCGGGCGCGAGTTCCCCCAGGGCGAGGAGGGCGGCGCCGAGGCGCTGCGCTTCCTCGCCCATCACCCCGCCACCTACCGGGCGCTGGCGGCGAAGCTCGCCCGGCACTTCATTTCCGACGCCCCCTCGCGCGCCTCGCTGACCTGGATCGAGGGCGCGTTCCACGACAGCCGGGGCGACCTCGCCGCCGTCGCCCGCGCGCTCCTCGCCGAGCCCGAGGCGCAGGTCCCGCTGCGCAAGCTCCGCAGCGGGGAGGATTATGCGATCGCCGTGTTGCGCGCCTTCGGCCTCGGCGCCGAGGCGGCGCCCATGCTGCTGGCGACGCTGACGCGGCTGAACCAGTCCCTCTGGAACGCGCCGGCGCCGGACGGCTGGTCCGACGCGGCGACCGAGTGGGCCGCACCGGAACAGCTCATGCGCCGGCTCGACTGGGCCGGCGAGCTCGCCGGCCGTGCCGCGGCGGCCGGCGGCACGGAGCCCGAGGCCCTGGCGGAAACCATGCTCGGCCCCCTCGCCCGCACGGAGACGATGAACGTGGTGCGCCGCGCCGGCTCGACGCGGGACGCGATCATCGTGCTGCTCGCCAACCCGGAGGCGCAACGCCGATGAGGGCCGAAACCCTGGAGCGCCGCTCCTTCCTGCTCGGCCTCGGCGGCGCCATGGCAATCGGCAGCACGCGCCTCGCCCTCGCCCAGGGGCCGGCCGGCGAGAAGCGCCTCGTCGTCGTGCTGCTGCGCGGCGCGCTGGACGGGCTCGCGGCGGTCGCGCCCTACGGCGATCCGGGCTTCGCCACGCTGCGCGGCCCGCACGCCCCGCCGGAGCCGGGCCAGGAGGGCGGCACGCTCGATCTCGGCGGCTTCTTCGGCCTGCATCCGGCCCTGCCCCGGCTGCACGACCTCTTCATCTCCGACCAGGCGCTGGTGCTGCATGCCATCGCCGGCCCCTGGCGCAGCCGCAGCCATTTCGAGGCGCAGGACCTGCTCGAATGCGGCACGACGCAGCGGCTGCCCGATGGCTGGCTCAACCGCGCGCTGGCCACCATGCCCGCCGAGGCGACCGGGGAGGCGCGGCGCGGCCTCGCGCTCGGCATCGACGTGCCGCTGCTGCTGCGCGGGCCGGTGCGTGTCGGCAGCTTCGCGTCGCAGGCCCGGGCACGGCCGGACACCTATATCCTCGCAGCGCTGGCCCGGATGCACCGATCGGACCGCGAGCTCGGACCGGCCTTCGCCGAAGGGCTGCGGTCCCGCGGCTTCTCCTCCGGCGTCCTGGCGGGGCTGGAGCCGCCGCCGCCGGGCACCAACGGCTTCGTGACCCTGGCGGGGTCGGCGGCGCGGCTGCTGGCGGAACCGCGCGGGCCGCGCGTGGCGGCGCTGGAACTCGGCGGCTGGGACACCCATGCCACCCAGGGCCCGCGGTTGACCGGCGCGCTGCGCGTGCTCGACGAGGGGCTGGAGGCGCTGCGGGCGGGGATGGGCGCCGCCTGGTCGCAGACGGCCGTGCTTGTCATGACGGAGGTCGGCCGCACCGCGCGCATCAACGGCACCCAGGGCACGGATCACGGCACGGCGGGCGTGGCCTTCCTGCTCGGCGGCGCTATCAGGGGTGGACGGGTGCTGGCGGACTGGCCGGGCGTAGGTCCCGGGCGGCTCTTCGAGAACCGTGATCTCACGCCGACGATGGACCTGCGCCGCGTGGCGAAGGGGCTGCTGGCCGAGCATCTCGGTCTGAACGAAGCGGCGCTGGCGCGCGCCTTCCCCAACAGCCGCGACGCCGATCCCTTGCCGGGCCTCCTCAC
>JAQGHZ010000087.1 GCA_028291485.1 Rubritepida sp.
TCGGGCTTGGGAGCCGGGAGCGAGATCATGGCAACAGGGTCCGGACGTCTTCGGAGATGAAGATGTCGTTCACCCCGCCCGGCTGCAAGCCGTCGCGCTTGCGCGAGCGGCCTTTCGGCGACGAACATGCGGTCGCAAGAAGAAAGAACGAGGAGACACACCCATGCTGCGCATCGCCCTGATCACCCCGTGTTTGGCCGCCCTGTGCCTCGTCCTGCCCGCCCTGCCCGCCGCCGCCCAGCGCGCGGGCGCCTATGCCGTGGAGGGCCGCGGCGCCGACGGCGCGGCCTATGCCGGCGCGGTGAACCTGGCGCCGAGCGGGCCGCAGACCTGGCGCGTCACCTGGCGCGTCGGCGGCGAAACGGCGCGCGGCGTCGGCATGATGGTGCGGAATGTTCTGGTGGTCGGCTACGTGCTGAACGGCGAGACGGGCGTCGCCGCCTATGAGCAGCAGCCGGACGGGCGGCTCTTGGGCCGCTGGACGCAGGGCCGCGAGGGCGGTCTCGGGACCGAAACCTGGCTGCCGCGATAGGGACGTAGAAACAGAAACGGGGGGCTCGCGCCCCCCGAACCGCCAAATCCGGTCTGGCCGGATTTAGCCCTGGCGCGCCTTGAAGCGCGGGTTCTTCTTGTTGAGGACATAGAGACGGCCACGGCGGCGAACCACCACGCAGTTCTTGTCCCGCAACTTGGCAGACTTGAGGCTGTTGCGGATCTTCATGGCGCGGACTCACAAAACGCGAAAAGGGTTGCGGGGCAGACGACGCCGGCCCCGAGGAGGCAGCGAAATAGTCGGACGGGCCGGAGGAGTCAACCGCGTCACCGTGTCGCGGGCGCGGCGGGCACGGCGGGCGTGGCCGGACCGGCCCCCGGCGCCACGCCCGGGGGAATCCCCAGCGCCCGTGTCCGGGCGACCTCGCGGTCCTCGGCCGTGGGCGTGGGATAGGCGCGCGGATAGGTGAGGTCCTCCTTCGGGCCCGGGGGGCGCGGGGGGCCCACGCGGCCGCAGGCGGCCAGCGGCACGCAGGCCGCCAGGAGGATCAGGAGCGCCCTCATGCCAGTCGTTCCTTCCAGTCCGCCACCATGGCGCGGACATTCTCCGGCGCGGTGCCGCCAAAGGAGCGCCGCGAGGCCACCGAGGCCGCCGGGGTCAGCACGCCGAAGACGCTGTCGTCGATCCGGGGCTCCACCTCGCGCATCTCCAGGATGGTGAGGCCGGAAAGGTCCACGCCCAGCCCCTCGGCCTTGGCCACCAGCTTGCCGGTGACGTGGTGGGCGTCGCGGAAGGGCAGCCTGAGCTCGCGCACCAGCCAGTCGGCGAGGTCGGTCGCGGTCGAGAACCCCTGCCCGGCCGCGGCGGCCATCCGGCCGATGCTGGGCTGCATGTCGCGCACCATCGCGGCCGTGGCGGCGAGGCAGAGGGTCAGGTTCTCGGCCGAGTCGAAGACGCCTTCCTTGTCCTCCTGCAGGTCCTTCGCATAGGTCAGGGCCAGGCCCTTCATTACGGTCAGCAGGCCGATGAGGTTGCCGTTCATGCGGCCCGTCTTGCCGCGCACCAGCTCGGCGGCGTCGGGGTTGCGCTTCTGGGGCATGATGGAGCTGCCGGTGGTCAGCCCGTCGCTCAGCTTCACGAAGCCGAAGGAGGGGTTGGTCCAGAGCACGATCTCCTCGGCCAGCCGCGACAGATGCGTCGCGCAGATGGCGCAGGCGGCCAGGAACTCCAGGGCGAAGTCGCGGCTGCCGACGCCGTCGAGGCTGTTGCGCGTGGGACGGTCGAAGCCGAGGGACTGCGCGGTGGCGTGCCGGTCGATCGGGAAGCCCGTGCCGCACATGGCCGCCGAGCCCAGCGGGCACTCGTTCAGCCGGGCGCGGGCGTCGAGCATGCGGCCGCGGTCGCGCCAGAGCATCTCGGCATAGGCCAGCATGTGGTGGCCGAAGGTGGTGGGCTGCGCGGGCTGGAGGTGGGTGTAGCCGGGCATGATGGTGCCGGCATGCTCCTCGGCGCGGGCGACGAAGGCGCGCACGCAGTCGAGCATCTGGGCGGCGAGGCCGTCCATGGCGTCGCGGGTCCAGAGGCGAAAGTCGGTGGCCACCTGGTCGTTGCGGCTGCGGGCGGTGTGCAGGCGCTTGCCGGCCTCGCCGATGCGCTCGGTCAGGCGGGCCTCGATGTTCATGTGGACGTCTTCCAGCGCCTCGGACCATTCGAAGCCGCCGGCCTCGATCTCCTGGGCGATGCCGGCGAGGCCGTCGCGGATCGCGGCCTCGTCATCGGCGGAAATGATCCCCACATGCGCCAGCATGGCCGCATGGGCGAGGCTGCCGCGAATGTCCTGGCGCCACATCTTGGCATCGAAGCCGATCGAGGCATTGATGGCCTGCATGATGGCCCAGGGGCCCTCGGCGAAACGGCCGCCCCATTGCTGGTTCGTCTGGGTGTCGTTTGGGATGGACAAGGGAGTACCGCTTCCGTGCTGATGTCGCGCCGCCGCCTGATCCAGGCTGGCATGGTCGTAGCGCCCGGCCTGACCACCGCGCAAGCCGCCTGGGCGGCCGCGGGGCCGGAGCGTCTGCGCGAGGAGAGCCGGCCGCTGCCGCCCCTCACCTTCCTGGACGCGGAGGGCCGCGAGCGGACGGTCGCGGATTTCGCCGGACAGGGGCTGGTACTGAACCTCTGGGCCACCTGGTGCGCGCCCTGCGTGGCGGAGATGCCGGCGCTGGCGAAGCTGGCGGCGGCCCTGGCCGGGGAGCGGATCGCGGTGATGCCGCTCTCCTCCGACCGTGGGGGCAAGCCGGTGGTGGAGGCGTTCTACCAGCGCGTGGGGCTGAGCGGGCTGGGCGTTTGGCTGGACCCGCGCGGGACCGCCGCACGGGCGCTGGGCGCGCGGGGGCTGCCGACGACGGTGATCGTGGACCGGACGGGCCAGGAGCGGGCGCGGCTGGAGGGGGATGCAGCCTGGGACACGCCGGCCATGATGGAGGCGGTGCGGCGGCTGGT
>JAQGHZ010000096.1 GCA_028291485.1 Rubritepida sp.
GCCGGCAGTTGAAACATTCGCGCCCGCCCCGCATATCGCGCGACGTTGAATTGGCATCCTTGAGGGAGAAGACGAATGGGTGAGACCCTGGAGCGGCATGAATTCGGCGCCGAAGTCGGGCGCCTGCTGGATCTGGTCGTGCACGCGCTCTACTCCGAGCGCGAGATCTTCCTGCGCGAGTTGGTGGCCAATGCCGCCGACGCCGTGGACCGCCGCCGCTTCGAATCCCTGACCGACCACGCGCTGAGCCTGCCCGAGGAGGCCAAGCTCCGCATCGTGCCGGACAAGGAAGCGCGCACGCTGACCATCACCGATCCCGGCACCGGCATGACCAAGGCCGAGCTCTCGCAGCATCTCGGCACCATCGCGCGCTCCGGCACGGCGGCCTTCGCCAAGTCGCTCGCCGATGCGCCGGCCGGCGACAAGCCGAGCCTCATCGGCCAGTTCGGCGTAGGCTTCTATTCCGCCTTCATGGTCGCCGACCGCGTCGAGGTCACCTCGCGCCGCGCCGGCTCGGACGAGGCCTGGTGCTGGGCCTCCGAGGGCAAGGGCGACTACACGCTGGCACACGCCACGCGCGAGGAGGCCGGGACCGACATCGTCCTGCACATGAAGTCGGATGCCGGGGAGTTCCTGGAGCCCTACCGGCTGCAGGCGATCATCCGCAAATGGGCGGATCATATCGCCATCCCCATCACCGTCGCGCGCGACGGGAACGACGAGCCGGCCAACGAGGGCACGGCGCTCTGGCGCAAGCCGAAATCCGAGGTGACGGAGGAGCATTACGCCGACTTCTACCGCCACGTGGCCCATGCCTTCGACACGCCCTGGGCCACGCTGCACTGGCGTGCCGAGGGCGCGATGGAGTTCTCCGCGCTGCTCTTCGTGCCGGGGATGAAGCCCTTCCAGGCCGTCGAGGGCGACCGCGAGAGCCGCGTGCGCCTGCATGTCCGCCGCATGTTCATCACCGACCAGGCGGGGCTGCTGCCCGCCTGGCTGCGCTTCGTGCAGGGCGTGGTGGACACCGAGGACCTGCCGCTCAACGTCTCGCGCGAGATGCTGCAGTCCACCCCGGTGCTGGCGCGCATCCGCAAGGCCGTCACCAACCGCGTGCTGTCCGAGCTCAGGACCCAGGCCAAGGATGCCGCGAAGTACGAGGCCTTCTGGGACAATTTCGGCGCGGTGCTGAAGGAGGGCGTCTGGGAGGATGCCGAGCACCGCAAGGACGTCGCCGCGCTGCTGCGCTTCCGCTCCTCGGCCGTCGAGGGCTGGACCTCGCTGGCCGACTACGTGGCGCGCATGAAGGAGGGGCAGGAGGCGATCTATATCCTGCTCGGCGACGAGGCGGGCGCGCTGGCGAAGTCGCCGCAGCTGGAGGGTTTCCGCGCCAAGGGCGTCGAGGTGCTGCTGCTCTCGGACGGCATCGACTCCTTCTGGCCGGAGCGGCTCGGCACCTTCGAGGACAAGCCGATCCGCAGCATCACCCAGGGCACGGTGGACCTCTCCAAGGTCGCCGGCGGCGCCGAGGGTGCGGAGGCGGCGGATGTCACGCTGCTGCTGCCGCTGCTGAAGGACGCGCTGAAGGAGGAGGTCTCCGAGGTGCGCGCGACGGACCGGCTGGTGGACAGCGCGGTCGTGCTGGCCGCGCCGGAGCACGGGCCGGACCTGCAGATGCAGCGCATGCTGCGCCGCGCGGGCCGCGGCGCGGAGGGCGGCCTGCCGGTGCTGGAGGTGAACCCGCGCCATCCGCTGATCCGCAAGCTGGCGGACAGCGCGGCCACCGACACGGCGCTGTTCGAGAAGGCGGGGCTGCTGCTGGACCTGGCGCGCGTGCAGGACGGCGACGTGCCGCGCGATCCGGCCGGCTTCGCGCGGCAGGTGGCCGCGGCGCTGGCGGGGAACTCTTGAGCGCGCTTGAACCACTCGGGTCCAGGGCCAAAAGCCCTGGCGGGGAGCGCGAGGGGGTGGTCTTTCTTATACCGCCAGTAAGCGGACGGGACAGCCCCATTGCTTCGCCCCCAGAAAGCGCGAATGTGGTTCGTGCCGCGGATCAGATCGCAGGTTCAAATCGCGGACAGGGTTCGACTTATGGCGAACGAAACTATGATCCGGAAGCTGATGTTGGTTCGAATCCTGCCTCCTCAACCAGCCAGTCAGCCTGACGCAGACGATTTCGAGAGGCGGCGGCCCTGGCCACGAAAGCCCCGGCTTTCCGGCCAGACACGCGAGGGCATCTTGGTCTGCCCCCGGAAAAGTGGTCCTCCCTGAGGTATGGCTTAGGGCCAAAACGGAGGACTGCAGATGCCGCGGAAGAGGCACAGTGCTGAGGAGATCGTGACGAAGCTGCGCCAGGTGGAGGTTCTGACGGCGCAGGGTCGCCCTGTAGCGGAGGCGATCCGCTCGATTGGGGTCACGGAAGTGACGTTTTACCGATGGCGCAGGGAATATGGTGGCCTCAAGGGCGATCAGGTGAAGCGCCTGAAGGAGCTCGAGACCGAGAATGCGCGGCTGCGCCGAGCTGTGTCGGACTTGACGCTGGACAAGATGATTCTGACCGAGGCCGCCCGGGGAAACTGATCAGCCCTTCCCGTCGGCGGGCCTGTGTGGATCGCGTGGTGAGTGAGCTCGGCGTGACGCAACGCCGAGCTTGCCTGGTCCTGGGCCAGCACCGATCGACACAGCGCAAGGTTTTGCCGAGGTCTGACGACGAGGCTGCGTTGACCGCTGAGGTCATCTCGCTTGCCGTCCAGTATGGCCGCTACGGCTATCGCAGGATTGCCGCACTGCTGCGATCCTGTGGCTGGGTGGTGAACGTGAAGCGGGTTGAGCGGATCTGGCGACGGGAGGGGCTGAAGGTACCGACGCGACAGCCCAAGTGGGGCCGTCTGTGGCTTAATGACGGCTCGTGCGTGCGGCTGCGCCCGGTGCGGGTGAACCATGTCTGGTCCTACGACTTCGTGGAGGACCGGACGCATGATGGGCGCAAGTTCCGGATGCTGAACGTGATCGACGAGTTCACGCGCGAATGCCTGTCGATCCGGGTCGGGCGTCGGCTCAGATCGGCGGATGTCATCGACGTGCTGTCTGAGCTGATGATCCTGCGCGGCGCGCCGAGCCACGTGCGATCGGACAATGGGCCGGAATTCGCGGCCAAGGCGGTGCGCGAATGGATCAGCGCCGTGGGCTCGCGCACGGCGTTCATCGAGCCCGGCAGCCCGTGGGAGAACGGGTATTGCGAGAGCTTCAACGCGAGGCTGCGGGACGAACTGCTCAATGGGGAGGTGTTCTACACGCTGGCGGAGGCCAAGGTGGTGATCGAGGGCTGGCGTCGGCACTACAATGCGATCCGGCCGCATTCGGCGCTTGGCTACAG
>JAQGHZ010000105.1 GCA_028291485.1 Rubritepida sp.
CCGCCTGCCCGCGCACCGCCACCAGCGGCCGAGGCGCTGCCGCCACCGCGGTTCTGCGCCTGAGCCCTGGCCGCGGGCTGACCCTCGCGGCTCGTTGCGCCGCGATTTGCGGCGGCGCGTTCCCGGCCTCCATCCCCCATGCCCTGGAGGCCTTGCGGCCCCGCCTGCTGCCTTCCTTGCGCCTGCGCGCGGCCGGCGGCGTTTTGCTGGCCGGCAGGCCGCTGGGTGGCACCGCGCCCGCCCTGGCCACCGCGATCACCCACGCCACCACGATCACCGGCGCCACCGCGATCACCCACGCCACCACGATCACCCGCGCCGCCACGATCGCCCACGCCGCCACGATCGCCCACGCCACCGCGATCACCCGCGCCACCGCGATCACCCACGCCGCCACGATCACCCGCGCCACCGCGATCGCCGAGGCCTTGCCCACGCTGCTTGTCATCCACCCGGCCACGGAACTGGTCCCGCGACTGGGCACGGTCGCGATCGGAGACGCCGGGGCGGGCGCCGTCGGGGCGGTTCGCATTCACCCGATTGCGGACGTCGCCACTGCGATAGGCAACGCCCTGTCGGTGCGTCGTATCGTGCTGCCATTGGTTCCCGCTGATCTGATTCCGATTGGCGTTAATGTTGTTATAGCGGTTCGCGTTGACGTTGATGTTGCCGCCGCCCCAGCCAGCGCTCGACCAGCCCGAGAGCGAGCCGATGAGCGCCACCCCACCGGCGAAAGCCATTCCGGTCAGCAGCGCGCTGCCGACGCCCCAGCCGACCGGAGGCGGGTAGTAGGCCGGCGGACTCTGCGGATAGGGCCAGGTGCCATACACGACACTCGGGTTGTAGGCCGGCACATAGACCGTTTCCGGCTGAGTCGGCGCGATGGTGATGACCTGCGGGGGCGGCGTAACCACCGAGCCCTGAGCCGGGGGCGCAGCATTGGTGTTCTGCACCACGGTCACGGTCTGCTGCGGCCCGGATTGCAACGCGCCGTTGGCCTGGGCACGGCCGCGCAGCACCTGCACCGCGTTGAGTGCGTCCTGCTGCTGCGCCAGCACGGCATCGCCAACCTGCTGGGTCCATTCCAGCTGGTCGTTCATCAGCTTCAGCAGGTCGGGGAAGGGCACGAGCGATTTAACCGAGGGATCCCAGGACTGGGCGCTCAGCGCCCGCACCAGCGCGTCGCCGCGCAGCTGCCTGTTCTGTCCCTGGCCGAGCCAGCGATGTGCCTGCACCACTTCGAGCGGGTAGGTGGAGGCCATCAGCATCTGCATCAGCAATTCGTCGGGATAGAGGGCTATCGGCGCCAGCAGCTGCTCGAGCTGCGCCTGTGTCAGGCGGCCCTGTTGCGGATCGTTGGCCGTCGGCGCCGCTGCGGGCGCCCCCTGCCCGAAGGCGGGGGGCATCAAGCCCATGACCGTCGTTGCGCCTCCGAAGGAGAGTGCGAGAATCAGGAAGGCGGCACGGCGCCCATCACTATGATTTCGATGCGAAGAATCTTGTATGCGGTTAGATCGCATATTTTTGTCCCTGGGTGCTTCGACCTTCCGCATCTAAGCTCGGACGAGCCTCAATAGCCAGCACTCCTTCATGATGAAGCCGCAGTTTGGGCGACGGAGCTCATTGCGTGAGTCCATGAAGCGCGCGGTGACCGAAGCGTCTGCGGAATTTCGCACGAGGATCATCGATGTCGTGCGGACGAAGACCCCATGCGATGTTCGACGAGATCCACGATCGGGCTGGAAAGCCATGGCGCTTCGCCCTGCGCCTCCCTGCCGAAGCATCTCCACCCGACATCGTGTCGGAAGCGATCAGCCGCGCGTGCGATGGGCGGCACCGACGGCTTGGATCGATACACCGTCGGACAACGCCTACCGGTGGGACAGGATCCACCTGACCAGCGCTTCGGCCTCGTCTTGCGAGAGATTCGATTGCGCGGGCATCGGCATCTGACCCCAGTTTCCGCCGGTGCCCGCCAGGATCCTTTCGCTCAGAGTCGTGACGGCGGAGCTGTCATTGGCATACCGGGCGGCGATCGCCGCGTAGGAAGGGCCGATCATCCTGCGTTCGGCGGAATGGCAGGCCACGCAGTTCTTGCTCCTCGCCAGTTCGTCGCTTGCAAAGGCCTCTGGAGACGCGAGGAGCGCCCCGAGAACGACGGCGAGAGCGACGGCGAGATGGCGAAGGTCGAGCATTGGCACGGCTTTCATCCTGCGCCATCCGGACCGGACGGCATCGCAGCGGAAGGGTCGGGCGAGGCGAAGGGCCGCAAAGCACGATCACCAGGAAAGTCCGAACGCGGACGCGGGTACTGAATCCGGTGCCATGCATTCCGCAACCGGCGGCCGGATCCCGACCTGCGGACGAGAAGGCCTGGCAGCAGCTGGACCGCCCGCCAGGACGGTGCAGCTGCTGCCGATCGGGCTCAGTTGGGCCTGAGCTGCAAGATTTCACCTTGTTCGACGGCGACGTACAGGTTGCCATCGGGCCCCTGCACGACCGAGCGGAAGCGACCGGCCGGCATCGGCAGCGGCACCGTGGTCCGGGTGGCGGACAAACCGTTTGCGGCGATGTCCAGCACGTCGAGGCGGTTCCCCACCGGCGTTCCGTGGATACCGATGCCCATGAAGGACACGACCATGCGGCCGTTCCAGTCCCGCCACTGCGGACCGTTCAGGAACGTGCAGGCAGACATGCCCTGGGACAAGCCTTCATTGTTCCAGGCCGACCTCATCGCATCGGGGTAGGCCCTGGTGTCGGTCATCGGCATGTAGGCCGACCGCTCCGCGGGAGGGACCGCGCCCATCTGGTTCGGCATGTAGCCGCAGTATCCATCGGGGCAGTCGCCGCGGCCGCTCCTGTTCGGCCGCGGATCCCAACCGGCATTGCCGCCGGCCGCGAGCAGCGTCACCTCGTCGCTGTGCCAGGGGCCGTTCTCCGCCGTGAAGGCCTCGTTGTTGCCCGGGCGGAAGCAGATGCCCTGCGGGTTGCGATGCCCGTAGGTGAAGACCCGCGGATCGAAGCCCTGCGGGGCATTGTTGCCGGGGGCGGGTCGACCGTCCCGATCGATGCGCAGCACCTTGCCGCCCACGCGGGTCGGGCTCTGGGGCACCTCGCCGTTATGGGTGTCGCCGGTGGTCACGTAGAGGAAGCCATCGGCGGGGCCGAAGCGAAGACGCCCGCCATTGTGCGCGCCGGCATCGCCGAAGGGATGGTTGCTGGGGGCGGCCTTGTAGGGGATGTCGGTGACGATGTCGGTGCGGTTGGCCGTCCGCGTCAGATCGGCGTTGACCGTCAGCCGGAGCACGCGATTGGTCCCCGGCGCCGTCATGTCCGATGTCGAGTAGACATAGATGAGGCGGTTCGAGGCGAAGTCGGGATCGACCGCCACGCCGGCCATGCCGGCCTGGCCGCTGCAGAAGAGATCGCCTGCGGTGTCGGGGTAGCCCCGGATATCCTTCATGCCCAGCAGCGGGTTGATTGTGCCGGACGGCAGCCGCACCGAGAGCCCGCGGCACTTTTCGGTGAAGAACATCGTGCCGTCAGGCAGGAAGGCCATGTCCCACGTCATTTCCCGGCCCGACACCACGGTGGTGCTGGTCAGGTTGGGCCCGGCGGTCTGGCTCTGGGCCAGCGCCGGAACGCACAGGGTCGCAGCGGCCAGGATCACGCCGGGCACTACGAAGCGCA
>JAQGHZ010000293.1 GCA_028291485.1 Rubritepida sp.
CGCGGTCACTCGAAAAGCCTGCGACAAGGTGCGCACGCAGGGGCGTGAAGAGCTGCCCTTCGCGCTGCGCGTCGAGGCGCCTGACGGGTCATCCAGCACTATCGAGGCGGGCGCCGTGATTGACGCCTCAGGCACATGGGCGACGCCGAATCCTGCCGGTGCCGATGGGCTTCCCGCGATAGGGGAGGATCGTGCCGGTGATCGTGTCTCCTACGGCATTCCGGATGTGCTGGGTGTAGCCCGCGCGAAGCATGCCGGCCGCATCAACACGGTCGTCGGCGGCGGCCATTCGGCGCTCAACACGCTCATCGACCTCGCGGCGCTGCATGAGCAGGAGCCGGCCACGCGGATCATCTGGATCATGCGAAAGGATCGTTTGGAAGCGGCCTATGGCGGCGAGGGCGCGGACGGTCTGCCCGCACGAGGCGCGCTCGGAAGTCGGGCTCGACATCTGGTGGAGAGCGGCGTGGCCCAGGTGCTCACGTCGTTCCGCATCGCCAGGATCGCGGATGCGAACGCGGGCCTGCTCCAGGTGTCGGGCGAGCACGGCGGCAAGCCCGCCTCCTTCATGACCAACGAGCTGATCGTGGCCACCGGCTTTCGGCCCGACCTATCCATGCTGCGCGAGGTGCGCCTCTCCCTGGACCCCGGGCTCGAATGCGTCGCCGCCCTCGGCCCGCTGATTGATCCAAACCTCCACAGCTGCGGCACGGTGCGCCCCCACGGTGCACGAGAGCTGGCACATGCCGAATGCGACTTCTTCATCGCGGGCATGAAGAGCTACGGGCGCGCACCGACCTTCCTTCTTGCCACGGGCCACGAGCAGGTCAGGTCCATCGCGGCGGCGCTCACGGGTGATATCGCGGCGGCGGAACGCGTTGAGCTGGAGCTGCCGGAAACCGGCGTGTGCAGTGCGCCAGGGCCTTCTCCCCGGCCGGCCGCCACCCATGCGGCGGAGACGTGCTGCGGCCCCTCGCGCCCGTCTGTGGAGGTTCCCGCGGCAGCCACATGCTGCTCAAAGGAGCTGGCGCAGTGACCATCACGATCTACCACCCCGATTGCGGCACCTCGCGCAACACGCTCGGCCTCATTCGCAACAGCGGCGAAGAGCCGGTGGTCATCGAGTATCTCAAGACGCCGCCAAGTCGCGATGAGCTGGTCGAGCTGATCCATCGCATGGGCATCGGCGTGCGTGCGCTGCTGCGCCAGAAGGGAACGCCCTATGCGGAGCTTGGCCTGCACGACGCAGCACTCACCGACGATCAGCTCCTCGACGCCATGATGGCGCATCCCATCCTCATCAACCGGCCCATCGTGGTGACGCCGTTGGGCGTGAAGTTGTGCCGGCCATCCGAAGCGGTGCTGGACATCCTGCCGGCACCGCAGCGCGCCGCCTTCGTGAAGGAAGACGGCGAGCAGGTCGTGAATGCTGCCGGTCAGCGCGTCGCATGAGCGAGGTCATCCTTCCGGCGAAGCCCGCGGCCATGGGGCTCTTCGAGCGCTACCTGACGCTCTGGGTCGCGCTTTGCATCGTGGCCGGCGTGCTGTTGGGGCAGATGGTGCCCGGCGCCTTCCATGCGCTCGGCGCCGCGACGGTGGCGGAGGTGAATCTGCCCGTCGCTGTTCTCGTCTGGCTGATGGTCGTGCCGATGCTGCTGAAGATCGACCTCGCCGCGCTCGGGCAGGTGGGGGCGCATTGGCGCGGTATCGCAACGACGGTGGGAGTGAACTGGTTGGTGAAGCCTTTCTCCATGGCGCTGCTGGGCTGGCTCTTCATCGGCACGTTCTTCCGACCCTGGCTGCCGGCGGATCAAATCGAAAGCTACATGGCCGGGCTGATTCTGCTGGCCGCCGCGCCCTGCACCGCCATGGTCTTCGTCTGGTCCAACCTCGTGGAGGGCGAGCCGCATTTCACGCTCGGCCAGGTGGCGCTGAACGACATGATCATGGTGGTGGCCTTCGCGCCCGTGGTGGGGCTGCTGCTGGGCCTCAGCTCCATCACGGTGCCGTGGGGCACGCTGCTGCTCTCGGTGGTGCTGTATATCGTCGTGCCGGTGGTCGTGGCGCAGCTCTGGCGGCGCAGTCTTCTTGCACGCGGCGCGCTGGAGCGCACATTGCGCGCCCTGGGCCCATGGTCGCTGCTGGCGCTTCTGGCGACGCTGGTGCTGCTCTTCGGCTTGCAGGGCGAGCAGATTATCCGCCAGCCGCTCGTGATCGTGCTGCTGGCCCTGCCGATCCTCATCCAGGTGTATTTCAATGCCGGCCTCGCCTACTGGCTCAATCGGAAGCTTGGGGTTGATTGGTGCGTGGCTGGCCCGTCCGCCCTGATCGGGGCGAGCAACTTCTTCGAGCTGGCGGTGGCCACGGCCATTGCCCTGTTCGGCTTTCAGTCTGGCTCGGCGCTGGCGACGGTGGTGGGTGTGTTGATCGAGGTGCCCGTCATGCTCTCGGTGGTGCACATCGTGCGCCGCTCAAGGGGCTGGTATGAGCGGGGATGCGGGCTCGACCGCCGAGCGCACACCCGCCGATCCGCATGAGGGTGAAGAGGCCACCCGGCCGATGCCATCCGGGCAACCCCATCGTGGCGCCAGTCATGCACCCGAAAGCCCTGGATCTTCGTCTTGGCCTTGCAGGTGTGGCACAACGCGGCGGATCCAGTGTTTCATGAAAAATCTATCGCTACGTTCCAATGCGTATTCGGCACCTCAGCGAGAGTGTGGGTAAGTCCAGATAGATTTTGGTGACGCACGGCTGGGTGCCTCGTGGACTTGCAACGGCGTCCATCCTTCGATGTCGGGCTACCGGAGGGGGGCACGGCTCTGCGGCCGCCCTCCTGGATATGGACTTCAAGGCGAAGCGGATCATCAATGTCGAGGACTTCTCTGCCGGATCCGATCACCCAGGCGCAGCCCGACGAGCGCAAGCGCATCGCGGTCAGCCCACCCTGGCGCTGGTCCAGGCCCGCAATCCATCCGGTGACAAGCGGGCTGCGCGGCGCTAAGGGCCGGGTGCGATGAGCTATGCCGTCAAGGAAATCTTCTACACGTTGCAAGGCGAGGGCCGTCAGGCCGGGCGCCCCGCCGTGTTCTGCCGTTTCTCGGGCTGCAACCTGTGGTCCGGGCGCGAGGAGGACCGCGCGACCTCCGTCTGCACTTTTTGCGACACGGACTTCGTCGGCCTGGACGGCGAAGGAGGGGGCCGCTTCGCC
The DNA here is from genome assembly GCA_028291485.1 of Rubritepida sp. Taxonomy (GTDB): domain Bacteria; phylum Pseudomonadota; class Alphaproteobacteria; order Acetobacterales; family Acetobacteraceae; genus Roseococcus. Next base: position 3,209 of record JAQGHZ010000293.1, read on the forward strand.
GATGCGACAGCCCTGGCCGCCGCCATCGCATCCACCTGGGCCGGTGCCACCAGGGCCGAGCGCTTCGTGGTGCTGACGGGCGGCGAGCCCCTGCTGCAGGTCGATGCGGCGCTGATCGACGCGCTGCACGCGGAAGGCTTCGTCATCGCCGTCGAGACCAACGGCACCATCGCCCCGCCCGACGGCCTGGACTGGGTCTGCGTCAGCCCGAAAGCCGGCGCGCCGCTGGCCGTCACCGGCGGGCACGAGCTCAAGCTGGTCTTTCCGCAGCCCGACGTGGACCCCGCCCGCTTCGAGGCGCTGGATTTCCGCGAGTTCCTCCTTCAACCCATGGACGGTCCGGCCCAGGCGCAAAACACGGCCGCCGCCGTCGCCTATTGCCTGGCGCATCCGCAATGGCGCCTCAGCCTGCAGACGCACAAGCTGCTGGGAATCCCCTGATGTTCGAGCTCAGCAAGCAGTTCCGCTTCGAGGCGGCGCACACGCTCCACCGCGCCATCGACGCCGAGCCCAGCCGCCGCATCCACGGCCATTCCTACCGCGCCGAGGTCACGCTGCGTGGCCCGCGCGACCCCGAGACCGGCATGGTGATGGACCTCGGCCTCTTCCGCCGCGCGCTGGAGGAGGTGCGCGACGGGCTGGACCATCGCTTCCTGGACGACGTGCCGGATCTCGGCCCTCCCACGCTGGAAAGCCTCTCGGCCTGGATCTGGGGGAAGCTGGACGGGCAGTGCCCCAGCCTTGCCAAAGTCACCGTCTATCGGGACTCCGAAGGCGATACCTGCTCCTATTTCGGCCCCAACGCGGCCTGACAGAAAAGGAAATAACATGTCGGTGACCACCAAGCTGAAGCCGGGCGTCGTCACCGGCGACGATTATCTGGAGCTCCTCGCGGCCTGCCACGAGGGCGGCTATGCCCTGCCGGCGGTGAACTGCGTGGGCACCAACAGCATCAACGCGGTGCTGGAGGCGGCGGCGAAGAACAAGTCCGACGTGATCATCCAGCTCTCCAACGGCGGCGCGCGCTTCTTCGCCGGCGAGGGCTGCCCGGACGCCAATGCGGCCCGCCTGCTCGGCGCCGTCTCGGCCGCGCAGCACGTCCACACCGTGGCCGCGGCCTATGGCATCTGCGTCGTGCTGCACACCGACCATGCCGACCGCTCGCTGCTGCCCTGGGTGGACGCGATGATCGACGCCGGCGAGGCGCATCTGAAGGCGACCGGCAAGCCGCTCTACTCCTCGCACATGATCGACCTCTCGGCCGAGCCGCTGGACACCAACATCGCCGAATGCGCGCGCTTCCTGAAGCGCATGTCCAAGCTCGGCATGAGCCTGGAGATCGAGCTGGGCGTGACCGGCGGCGAGGAGGACGGCATCGGCCACGACGTCGAGGAATCGGCCGAGAACGCCCACCTCTACACCCAGCCCGAGGACGTGCTGAAGGCCTGGGAGGTGCTCTCCCCCCTCGGCCACGTGACCATGGCGGCCTCCTTCGGCAACGTCCACGGCGTCTATGCCCCGGGCAACGTGAAGCTGCGCCCGGAGATCCTGAAGGCCTCGCAGGACGCGGTCTCGAAGAAGTTCGGCGGCGGCGCCAAGCCGATGAGCCTGGTCTTCCACGGCGGCTCAGGCTCCGAGAAGGCCAAGATCACCGAGGCCGTCTCCTACGGCGTGTTCAAGATGAACATCGACACCGACACGCAGTTCGCCTTCGCCGAGCCGGTGGGCGCCTATGTGCAGGCGAACCCGGTGGCCTTCACCCACCAGATCGACCCCTCCAACGGCAAGCCGACCAAGAAGCTCTACGACCCGCGCAAGTGGCTGCGCGCCGGCGAGAAGGGCGTCGTGGCGCGGCTGAACGAGGCCTTCGCCGACCTGGGCTCGGCCGGGCGCACGCTCGCCGGCTGATCTGGTATTCCGGGGCCGGGGGCAGGTTGCCCTCGACCCCGGGCGGCCGGCATGCCATTTGCCTGTGCAGATGGACACTCTGCCCACCGCTCCCGCCGCCCCAGGTTCGTCCTCCGAGGCCGCGCACGAGGCCGCGCGCCGCCGCAGCTTCGCGATCATCGCGCATCCGGACGCCGGCAAGACCACGCTGACGGAAAAGCTGCTGCTCAAGGGCGGCGCCATCCAGCTCGCCGGCCAGGTGCGCGCCAAGGGCAACCGCCGCGCCACGCGCTCGGACTGGATGAGCATCGAGCAGGATCGCGGCATCTCGGTCGCCACCTCGGTGATGACCTTCGAGCGCGACAACCTCGTCTTCAACCTGCTCGACACGCCGGGCCACGAGGATTTCTCCGAGGACACCTACCGGACCCTCACGGCCGTCGACGCGGCGGTCATGGTGCTGGACGCGGCCAAGGGCATCGAGGCGCAGACCCTCAAGCTCTTCGAGGTCTGCCGGCTGCGCGACATCCCCATCATCACCTTCATCAACAAGATGGACCGCGACGGCCGCGACCCGCTGGAGCTGCTCGACGAGATCGAGAAGACCCTGGCGCTAGACGTCTCGCCCGCCGCCTGGCCGATCGGGCAGGGCCGTGACCTGCTCGGCGTCTATGATCTGCTGAGCCCGGCCCTGCGTCTGCTGGACACCCAGGACGGCAGCCACATCCCCGTCGAAGGGCTGGACGATCCGGCGCTCGACAGGCTCATCCCCGCCGGCCGTCTCGCCGAGCTGCGCGAGCAGGCGGACCTCGTCCAGGGCGGCTATCCCGTCTTCGACGAGGCGGCCTTCCTTCAGGGCAGCATGACGCCGGTCTTCTTCGGCAGCGCCCTGCGCGACTTCGGCATCGGCCATCTGCTGGACGGGCTCGGCCGCCTCGCCCCGCCGCCGCGGCCGCGCCAGGCCGATGCGCGCATGGTCGATCCGGGCGAGCCGAAGCTGACCGGCTTCGTCTTCAAGGTGCAGGCCAATATGGACCCGCAGCACCGCGACCGCGTGGCCTTCCTGCGCATCTGCTCGGGCCGGCTGGAGAAGGGCGCGCGCCTGCTCCAGGTCCGCACGGGCAAGCAGGTGCCGGTGAACGCGCCGCTCTTCTTCTTCGCCAAGGACCGCCAGGTGGCCGAGGAGGCCTGGCCCGGCGACGTGGTGGGCATCGCCAACCACGGCATCCTGCGCATCGGCGACACGCTGACCGAGGGCGAGCCGATCAATTTCCGCGGCGTCCCCTCCTTCGCGCCGGAGCATCTGCGCCGGGTGCGGCTGGACGACCCGATGCTGGCCAAGAAGCTCAACAAGGCGCTGGAGCAGCTGGCCGACGAGGGCGTGGTGCAGATCTTCCGGCCGCTGGACGGCTCGTCGCCGGTGATCGGCGTGGTCGGCCTGCTGCAGATCGACGTGCTGCAGAGCCGGCTCAAGGTGGAATACGGCGTGCCCGCGGGCTTCGAGAACACGCAGTGGGAATACCTGCGCTGGGTGACCTCCGAGGACCGCGACGCACTGTCCCGCTTCAGCCAGTTCAACCGCAGCGAGCTCGCCGAGGACCATGACGGCGAGCTGGTGGCGCTCTTCTCCTCCGACTGGCGCCGCCGCCGTGCCGAAGAGGAATGGAAGACGCTGAGCTTCCACGCCCTGCGCGAGCAGCACAGCCTCTCGGAAAGCTGAGAGGCCGCCTTCGGTTCAGGCAAACATCTCCATGCTGCCGTCCAGCGCCATCAGCCCGCCCTCCACCCGTATCGCTGGCTGGCGCTGGGCGAGCTCCGTCTTGAACTCGGCATAGACGCGCCGGTGCAGGGCGGTTTCCGCCTCGGGCGTCGCGATCGCGGCCGCGCCATAGGCGATCTCGGCCGCGCCGCAGTCGCGATGGCTGACGGCGATGACGCGCGTGATCTTGTGCAGATGGATCGAGGCGTCGAGGTTCTCCCAGAACGCCGTGTGCCAGGCAGCGAAGGCCGGCGCCACGACGCCCAGCGGCCCGCCGGCGATGGCGAACTGGCTGAACTTCCCGGTGAGGCCGCGCGTCCCCATCCAGGCATTCACCGGCGCGACGAAGCGCGGATCGATGCAGGTGAGCAGCATCGAGTCATAGGCCGTGCCGTCCTCCGCGCGCGCCATCGGGGCCAGGAACGCGCTTGCGGCGAGGCCGAGCATGCCGCGGCGGCCGAGGGTCGGGATACAGCAGGCGCAGCCGCGCGCGGAGGTGGGGCGGCCGAAGACACGGGTTGTCATGACGGGATCTTCCTGGGAGCGGGAGCCACCCTAGGCAGGGTGCCCAGACGGCGGCAAGGATCAATCCCCATTTGGAATGCTGGGCATAGGCGTGGCCCCCGGACGTCGCTAACCTTCCGTCGAAAGAGGGATGGAGCCGCACATGGCCAAGGACATCATCTGCGCCTTCAGCGTGCACTGCGACGCGGTGGCCGGCTGGCTCGGCAGCTATGGGGGCGAGGACAGCCCGGGGGACATCAGCCGCGGCGTCTTCGCGGCCGAGGTGGGCATGCCGCGCATCCTGCAACTCTTCGAGCGCTTCGGCATCAGGCAGTCCTGGTTCATCCCGGGCCACACCATCGAGAGCTTTCCGGAGCAGACCGACATGGTCGCGAAGGCCGGCCACGAGATCGGCCTGCACGGCTACAGCCACGAGAACCCGCTGGCCCTCAGCCGCATGCAGGAGGAGGCGATCTTCCACAAGTGCATCGGCCTGATCGAGAAGCATTGGGGCCGCAAGCCGGTGGGCTACGTCGCGCCCTGGTGGGAGGTGAGCGCCGCCAGCATCCAGATCCTGCTCGAGCGCGGCATCGCCTACGACCACTCGCTCATGCACCACGATGCCGTGCCCTATTACGTCCGCATCGGCGACGCCTGGACCCCGATCGACTATTCCCAGCCGGCGGAAAGCTGGATGAAGCCCTTCACCAAGGGGAGGGTCACGAAGCTCGTCGAGATCCCGGCCTCCTGGTACCTCGACGACCTGCCGCCGATGATGTTCGTGAAGAAGTTCCCGAACAGCCACGGCTACGTCAGCCCGCACGCGCTGGAGCAGATCTGGCGCGACCATTTCGACTTCATCTACCGCGAGTACGACTACGCGGTGGTGCCGATGACGATCCACCCGGACGTGTCGGGCCGGCCGCAGGTGCTGCTCATGCTGGAGCG
>JAQGHZ010000121.1 GCA_028291485.1 Rubritepida sp.
CCTTGGGATGCTTGTGGGTGGCGTAGTTGTCGACCACGGCGTGAACCGTCTTGCCGGCCGGCACCGCGGCCTCGACCTGGTGAGGAAACGGATGAACTCCTGATGCCGGTGCCGCTGCATGTTGCGGCCGATCACCGTGCCGTCCAGCACGTTGAGCGCGGCGAACAGCGTCGTCGTGCCGTGCCGGATGTAGTCGTGGGTCATCGTCCCGGCCCGGCCCTTCTTCATCGGAAGGCCGGGTTGGGTGCGGTCGAGCGCCTGGATCTGGCTCTTCTCGTCGATCGACAGCACGACGGCCTGGGCGGGCGGATCGACGTACAGGCCCACGGCCGTCGGCCTGCCAGATGCGCTGCACGCTGACGGCGCCGATGCCGGCCGCCTTGGCCATCGCGCGGACGCTCCAGTGCGTAGCCTCGCCGGGCGGGTCGGCCAGCGTCAGGTCGAGCACGCGTTGGACAGTCTCAGCGGGCAGCGGCGGCTTGCCGGGCTTGCGCGTCTTGTCGCGTGCGATAGTCCTTGGTCGAGGAGCGCCGGCCCATGACGGATCGCCGCCACCAATCCCGCCGCGAAGAAGGCGAAGCGGTTGGCCACCGTCTGACCGCGTTTCCCGTTTTCTGCACATCCCCAAAACCCCCGGCCAGCGCCTCGCTGGAAGCCGTTGCGGTTCGAGCCGCTGGGCGCGAGGGCCAACAGCCGTCGGCGGCCGGATAAAGGCGGTGGTGGCGGGATCTGGGCGAGGCGCTCTCCCGATTGGCTCAGGCGCTAACCGACGTGAAGTCAAATCACCGAAATTTGAGCGACTTCGCCAACAATGCCTTTTCCACCGGCTTTTCGCAGCGCGGCACGCCTCTGAACGCCTCTGGGATGGCCGTGACGTCGTAGCCGGTGGCAAAGATGAAGGGCACACCGCGGGCGGCGAGCGCATCCGCAACTGGATAGACGCGCAGGCCATGGAGGTTGATGTCGAGCAAAGCACCGTCCAGCCGGCTGCCCTCACTTTCGACCAGTTGCAAGGCTTCCTCAACGGTGCCCGCCGGGCCGATCACCTCCGCGCCAAGCTCCTCCAGTTCGTAGGCTAGGTAGGCGGCGACGATGTATTCATCCTCCACGACAAGAAGCCGGCGCCCCTGAAGGCCGCTGCTGTGACGTTCAATCATACTGGGCCTCCACGGCCTGGGGCCCCACCGGCACGGCGATGGCACAGCGCACGCCATCCTCGACAAACTCGAGCTCCGTCTTCGCCTTGAGCTGGTAGGGCAAAGCGCGCTGGATCAGCTCCGTGCCGTAGCCTCGCCGCGTTGGTGCCCCTTTCTGGGGCATCCTGACCCCTCGCTCGCGCCACTCGAGCCGGACGAGCACCTCGCTTTCCACCTTTGCCAAGTCCCAGGTGATGGTCAGCTTGCCCTCAGCCTGGGCCAGCGCCCCGTACTTCACGGCATTGGTGGCGAGCTCGTGCAGGGCGAGCCCTACCGCCTGTGCTGAGTTGGCTGGCAACGCAACCGGCGGACCTTGGATGGATATCTTGCCGGTCTCCAGGCCGCCGTCGCCATGCGCCACCAGCTCGGCTCTGACCAAGCCGTCTAAATCGATCTCCTCCTGATCCGCGCGTGCGAGGAGACTTTGCACTCGGCTAAGTGCTCCCAGCCTGCCCTCATACTCGCTGCTGAAGGTTTGGAGCGTGTCACTCTTCCGCAGCGTCTGAGTGGCGATGGCCTGCACCACGGCCAGCAGGTTGCGCGTCCGGTGCTGCAGCTCGGCGACCAGCACCTGCTGGCGGTCCTTCAACCCGCGCAGGTCATGGATGTCGGTCATGGTGCCGATCCACTCCTGCCGCGGGCCATCTGATGTCTGAATGGGGCGGGCGCGGGTCTGGTGCCAGCGGTATTCCCGGTCCGCCGCCCGCTGCACCCGGTGCTCGACGTAGTATTCGCCCGTCTCCCGTGCCGGCTGCCAGGCGTTGTGCGTGGCCACCAGGTCATCAGGGTGGATGGCGTTGAGCCAGCCGAAGCCTAGGCTCTGCGCCAAGTTGAGGCCCGTGAAGTCGATCCATTGCTGGCTGCCCCAAGTGCGGTCGCCATTCGGCCGTGTGCAGAAGACCAGCTGGGGAATGCTGGTGGAAAGCAGGCGGAAGCGCTCCTCACTCGTGCGGAGCGCCTCCGCCGCATTGTGCTGCGCCGTGCGATCACGGACGATTTTGACGAAGCCCTCGCCCGGATTTCTGAGCGGGGTAAGCACGCCGGAGCCCCAGAACAGCGACCCGTCCTTGCGGAGGTGCCAGCGCTCATCTTCGGCGCGGCCCTCGCGTGCAGCCATCGCACGCTCCTGCTCAGGCGCCCGGGCCTCACGATCGGCGGCGGTGAAGACAACATCGACGCTGCGTCCCAAGATCTCCTCGGCGGCGTAGCCGAAGACCCGCTCCGCCCCGGTGTTCCAGCTCGTCGCCGTCCCATCCGGCCGGGTCGTGCAGATCGCAAAGTCAGTCGAACTCGCGACGATGTGCTCGAAGAGTTCGTCCATGTCGATGGCCTGGGAAAATCCGGCCTTGCTTGACTGCTTGTCCATGCTGAACCTCGAGGCTATGGCTTGGGACGGGTAGCCTCACGAAAAAATCGAACTCCAGGATAACACCCGATCACGGCTTTGGTTTACCTGGGCTTTTACGGGGAGAGGGGATTGTCGAGCAGCGTCTGACGGGAGAGGTCCATAAACAGTTCCCTTAAGCTTAATGGATAAGTTTTTGTTGGCATTGTGCCCACTCTGAGCGCGTTCCTCCGCCTTCTCGCCACGAGGCTATGAGTACTTTAGCATTTGTTAGCTAGAGCGTATTTGGGGTGAACCGGGGGCGCATGAACGGCCGCTTCTGCACAATCAACGAGCTGGCCGCCGCCGAAAAGATCACTCGTCCTACGTCTCGCGCCTGCTGCGCCTGACGCTGCTGGCGCCGGACCTGATGGAGGCCACCCTGTATGGCGGGCATCCGGCGCGCGGAGCGTGACGCCGCCTTCATGGGGCGGCGCGTATGGCTTCACGCCAAGGCGCGGCATCAATCCCGGTAGTGCACCGTCAGCCCGCCGTCGGGGGCCAGGTGGGGCTTGGCGATCACCTTGGTTCGGGGCGGATCGGACAGGGCGCGCACCATGCGCAGCAGGCGCGGCGTGTGCAGCTTCCGGGCCGGGTCCAGGGCGGGCGCCGCAACAGTGAGCGAGTTGGTGATGCCAGAATGGTCCGGCGTATGCGCCATGGTCGCGGCGAAATCCGTGATGCCCGCCGTCCCGAAATCTGGCAGGGGGAAGAGGTCGCCTTTCCGGACTATCTTGTTCGGGGTGTCTAGGAGCGCGGTCGGGCGTTCCAGGATCCACTGTGCGCTGCCGCCGCGTGAGGCGGCCCCCGCATCGGGGGCATCGCTCGGGGGCGCCCTGACGATGGGGCTAGTCGCCACGCCATTCACGCGGAGGAAGAACTGCACTTGGTGCTCATTCCCGGCGGCCGGCTGGCCGCGCGGCAAGCGCGTCACCACGCAATAGACCGTGTCGCCGGGCTTGACGGCGACGGGGAGCGGTACCGGCTCCTGCACGCCGTGCCCGCGCAGCCACCATTGGTACCAAGCGAAATAGGCGGGATCGGCTGTGCCGATATCACCCACGGACTGGGTGGTGCCCATCTGAGGCATGGACCCCATCCAGCGGCGCAGCCCATCCAGCCCGATCCAGGTCGAGCAGACCCAGGGACCCTCGCCCTCGCCCGGCTGCACCTTCGGCACCGACCAGCTGGCCAGCACCTGGATGAAGCGCTCGCCGTTGCGCGGGATGATGGCGGCGCCGGACCAATTGCCGCTGTTGGACAGGCGTCTGCCGCCGGTGATGACGGCGCCGGCCGCTTCCTGGCCGTCATCCGTCGGATCGCCGAAGGCACGGCTGATGGAGAAGAGGCCGTGGCCGATATCGCCGCGCAGCGATACGTCCTCCGGTCCGAAGGCGACGATCCTCAAGCGCGGGGTGACCGCCTGCCGCCACAGCGCAAGCGCCGCGGGATCCTCCGGCCTGGGCGGAATGCGGAGGCGCAGGCAGGCCGCGACGTCGAGCGCCGGGTCGTCCGGGTCGAAGTTGTCGTCGAGGTCGATGAAGCCCCGCTCCAGGGGGGGGACGACGCGGCTCTGCATCTCCGCGATCAGCGCGGCGCGCTGACGGTCGTCGTACGAGG
>JAQGHZ010000126.1 GCA_028291485.1 Rubritepida sp.
CCTCAGCGAGGTCGGCTGGCGCGAGTTCTGCCGGCATCTTCTGTTCGATGTGCCCGACCTCGCCGAACGCAATCTGCAGTCCTCGTTCGATGCCTTTCCGTGGAGGACCGACCGCAAGGCGTTGCGCGCCTGGCAGCGCGGCCAAACCGGCTATCCCATCGTCGATGCCGGCATGCGGCAGCTCTGGCGCATGGGCTGGATGCACAACCGCGTCCGCATGGTCGCCGCCTCCTTCCTGGTGAAGCACCTGCTGCAGCCCTGGCAGGACGGCGAGGTGTGGTTCTGGGACACGCTGGTCGACGGCGACCTCGCCAGCAACGCGGCAAACTGGCAGTGGGTGGCGGGCTCGGGCGCCGATGCCGCGCCCTATTTCCGCATCTTCAACCCCACGCTGCAGGGCCAGAAGTTCGACGCGGACGGCGCCTATGTGCGCCGCTGGGTGCCCGAGCTCGCGAAGCTGCGCGCAAAGCATATCCACAAACCCTGGGAGGCGCCGGACGAGGTTCTGGCCCGGGCCGGCGTGACCCTCGGCCGCGACTACCCGCGCCCCATCATCGGCCATGCCGAGGGCCGTGCCCGCGCGCTGGCCGCCCATGCCGCGCTCCGTCCAAAGGGCGTCACCCGGGAGGAGCACGCCGCGTGATCCCGACCGCTGCCGAGCTCCGGCACCGCGGCTTCCGCGGCCTGCGCGTCGTGGGGGACGTGCATGGCGAGTCCGGTGCGCTCGAGGCCGCCATCATCGGTGCCTGCAATGCCGACCTCTTCTTGCTCCAGCTCGGCGACCTCACCGACTACGGGCCCGACTCGCCCGGCGTGCTGCGCGACATCTTCGCGCTGCTGGATGCGCAGTCCGGGATATTCCTGCTCGGCAACCACGACCACAAGCTGCGCCGCGCCCTCGTCGGCAATCGCGTGCGCAGCCCCATCGAGGCGACGCCGCGCACGCTGGAGCAGCTCGACGCCGCGCCCGACGGCGGGGAGCTGACCGAGCGCGCCGTCACGGAGATCGGCCGCGCGCCGGCCTGGTGGCGGCTCGGCTCCTGGGTCTTCGTCCATGCCGCCTTCCATCCCGGCATGATGTTCGAGGCGGCCCCGCGGGAGGCCGGCACGCGGCGGCCGGACAACCTGGTCTCGCGCGCGCTCTTCGGCCAGGTGACGGGCCGTACCCAGGGCGACGGCTATCCCGAGCGCCTGCTGCACTGGGTGGATTCCATCCCGGCCGGCGTCACCGTCTATTGCGGCCACGATCAGCGCTCGACGGACGGGCGCCCCTGGACGACGCGCGGCCGCGCGGGCGGCGAGGCCGTCTTCATGGATACGGGCTCCGGCAAGGGCGGGCACCTCTCCTGGCTCGACCTGCCGCTGCCGTGATGAAAGGTGCTCCTTAGAGCGCGATCCGCAGAGGCGGAGTCACCGAAGCGGTGAATCGATCTCCAGGAGGGAGCGCCAGGACGCCCGCGCCGCCTCCACAGCCTCCGGAACGCAGCTCTGCGGCTCAGCGCGTCTTCCAGAGCTCCGGATTGGCCAGCAACTCCGCGCATTTCGTGGTGATGGCGTCGAGCAGCCTCGCCCCCTTCTCCGCGCTCGCCACGCGCGCGTCGCCGACCACGCCGCTCTTCGTGATCTCGCGGAAGGAGCGCCGCATGAGCAGGCCCGGCGGCTGCCCCGGCACGCGCGACGAGGTCGGCCCATGCGCCTTGGACAGCAGCTCCGGCCGCACGCTGGCGGGGGCGAGATGCATCATCATCGAGGTCTCGGCCTCGCAGGCGTGCATGAGGGTCTGCTGCCGCTCCAGCAGCGGTGCGATCACCTCGGGCACCATGTGCCAGTAGGTCGCGCCGCCGACGCGGATGCCGAACTCCACCGCGAGGTCGGTCGCCGCCGTGCCGATCGCCTCGGAATTGCCGCCATGGCCGTTCATCAGGAAGACGCGCCTGAAGCCATGCCGCGACGCCGATCCCACGACGCCACGCAGCACCGCCTGGAAGGTCGCCTGGTCCAGCGTCACGGTGCCGCCGAAGGCCATGTGGTGCTCGGCGAGGCCGGCCCAGCAGACCGGCGTCACGATCACACGATGCCCGGCCTCGACCATGCGCCGCGCCGTCTCCAGCGCGACGGTGCCGCCGAGCACCGTGTCCACGCCGGTCGCGAGGTGCGGGCCGTGCTGCTCCATCGAGGCCACCGGCACGATCACCAGCGCATCGGCCGCCGCCTCGGCCTGGACCTCGGCGGCGGTGAGCTTCATCCATTCTAGGCTGGGCGCGGGCGCCGCGGCCTTGTGCTTGCTCGCCATCTCAGTTCACCCGCACGCCGGAGATATCAACGAGGCGCTGTCGCGCCGGCCCCTCCTCCTCGAGGAACTTCGCGAAATCGGCCGGCGGACCGGCTTGCTCGGCTGCCACTCCTGCCCGGTGGCCCGGAAGGCCGCCAACGCGCCGTCGCCGGCCAAGATGTTCCGTCGTGTGATCACCACTGCACTCGCCTCCGCGCTTCGCGGCGCGGAGGATCATCCAGCGGACACGGCAAGGTCAATGGTGGGCCATATCATTCCACCATGGGGCGACGCGCCCTATTCCGCCGTGGCGCCCGAAGCCTCGACCAGCTCCTGCCAGACCGAGATCTGCGAACGCCAGAAGGCGCCGAAGGCGGCCGGGCTCTCGTCCACCAGCGGGAAGACGGTGAGGCCGAGCAGGCGCTGCTTCACCTCCTCCTGCGCGAGAACCCGCTGGAGGGCGGCATGCATGCCGGCGATGGCCGGCTCTGGCGTGCCGGTCGCGCAGACGACGGACCACCAGTTCAGCGCGTCGATGCCCTTGCCGGGCAGCAGATCATCCATGCCGGGGACGTTTGCCAGCTCGGGCACGTAGTCGATGCGCTTGGCGGAGCCCGCGGCGAGCGCGCGGAAGCGGCCCTCGCGCACATGCGGCAGCAGCGCCGGAATCACGTCGAACATCATGTCGATATTGCCGGCGAGCAGGTCCTGGATGGCGGGGCCGCCGCCGCGATAGGGCACATGGGTCATGTCGGTGCCGGTCTCCCGCTTCACCTTCTCGAAGTAGAGATGGCTGATGGCGCCGGTGCCGCTGCTGCCCATGGTCACGTGGCCGGGGTTGCGCTTGGCGAACTCGATCTGCTCTTGGAAGGTGCGCCAGGGGCGCTGGGCGTTCACCACCCAGAGCAGCGTGCCGACGCCCACGCGCGTCACCGGCGCGAAGTCGCGCAGCGGCACGAAGGGCATGCGGTTGCCGTAGAGGAAGGTGTTGGCCGTCAGGACGTTCGCCGAGGTGAAGAGCCAGGTCAGCCCGTCCTTCTCCATCTGCAGCACGGCCTGCGCGCCGATATTGCCGCCGGCGCCGGGCCGGTTCTCGATGATCACGGGCTGGCCGATCACCGCCGAGAGCCGCTCGCCGATCATGCGGGCGACGATGTCGTTGGCGCCGCCGGGCGCGATCGGCACGATCATCCGGACAGGGCGCGAGGGCTGCCAGCCCTGGGCATAGGCGGGCGCCGCCAGCAGGGGCGCGGCGAGGCCGCCGAGAAGCAGGCTCCGTCGGGGGGTCAAGATCATCTGAAAGGCTCCTGGGTCTTCAGGTTCTGGGTCGGGGATGACGGCAATGACATGAAATCGCCCGCGCGGGCACCCGGCCCGGAGCGCACGGCGCCCCGCGCCGCGGGCATCACGCGCGCTCGTAGATCACGGTGCTCCCGTCGTCGCCGAGCACCTGGTAGGCGGTCCAGCGGCCGTCCGCGGCGAAGTCCAGCACCGCATCCACCTCCCCCGCGCAGCGCCAGCGCGTGCCGCCGCCGGCGATCGGCTCGCGCGTCCAGCGCAGGTCCATGAGCTGGCCGGTCGTGGTGCCGAAGATGGGCGCGGCGCCGCCGAAGCGCTGCGGCTCCCACCAGGAGAGCGGCACCGCATCCGCCCGCAGCGTCCGCTCGCCCTCAGTGCCGTGGATGGCCACGCCGCGGGGCGTCGCCTCGGCCTGCACCTCGACGATACGGCCGTTGCGGTTCTGCCGCGAGGTGACGGAGAGGAAACGCCCGCCGCGCGTGACCTCCGTATAACGATGCTCGAAGCGATAGACGACGACGCCCAGCACCCGCGGCGTCACCACCACCTCGGAGAGCGCGAGCAGGTCCTCGCCGCGGCGCGAGAAGCTGACGTCGTGGCTGCCGATGTGGGCGCCGTTGCGCATGACGCGCCAATGGTAGTCGCCCTGTTGGGGAGCCGGTTGAGCGGCGGACTGGGCGAGCGCGGGGGTCGTGACCAGCGCGGGGGCCAGCAGCGGGAGGCGGCGGCGGGGGATGGCCGGAAGCAAGGTCGTCATGCCGCCCTAGATCGGCCCGCCGGCCGCTTCCCGCAACCGTTGCTCCGCCGGCGGAGCCGGGGACAGGACAGAAGCTCCGGGCCGTGGCATGATGGAGTCCGCCATGCGCCAGCTCCTGTTGCTTCGCCACGCCAAGTCCTCCTGGGACGATGCGAGCCTCTCCGACCACTCCCGACCGCTGAATGCGCGGGGCCGCATGGCGGCTGCCGCCATGGCCGAGCAGATGCGCGAGCTCGGCCTCGTGCCGGACGTCGTGCTCGTCTCCTCCTCGCGCCGCACGCTCCAGACGCTGGAGGCGCTGCAGCCGATCGAGGGCGGGCCGCTCGTCGAGGTGATGGACGACCTCTACCTCGCCCCCTGGCCGCGCCTGCTGGAGACGCTGAAACGCGTGCCGGGGACCGCGCGCTCCGTGCTGCTGCTTGGCCACAATCCCGGCATGCACGGGCTCGGCCTGGCGCTGATGGGCCCGGCGGGCGCCGCGGTGGGCGGCCCCCATGCGCGCCGCCTCGCCGAGGGCTACCCGACCGGCGCGCTGGCCGAATTCACCGTCGCCGGACCGTGGAGCCAGCTCGCCGAAGGCGGCGGACGGCTTGTGCGCTTCCTCGCCCCCCGCGACCTGCCGGAGATCGCCGCCTGATCCTCGAACTCGCCCTCGGCGCGCCCCCGCGCTGCCCGAGCCATCCGCTGCTCGCCGCCACGCCGGTCTGGCAGGGGGAGACCGTGACCTGGTTCCGGCCCCAGGGTCGGGAGGAGGGCGACGATGCTCCGTTGCTGCAGCGCCGCCGCCGCGTCTGGGAGGCGGTCCAGCCACTCCCGCCCGGGGACGCGACCTGCTGGCCCGGCACCTGGCCCGCGCCGGAGCCAGCCATCCCCGACCCGGCCGCCCTGCCCGTGGCCCGCTTCGTCGGCCGCCGGGCGAAGCTGGCCGAGGGCGTGACCTGGCTGGAGGGCCGCATCGAGGCCCTGGGTGATGGCCAACAAGGCAGGCGCCGGCGCGTCGGCCGGCTGGTGCTGGAAGGCGAGGCGCCCGACCTCCTCCGCCTCGCCGCCGAACTGGCCCGCACGTTACCGCTGCTGCCGGCCGGTGCCTCGCTGGCCGAGGAAGCGCTGGCGCTGGCCGAGGGCCGCGCGC
>JAQGHZ010000134.1 GCA_028291485.1 Rubritepida sp.
GTATTTGAAGCATTTCCGCGCCGGCGCATCCCCGGTCAGGGAGACACCGGACGCGTCCTGCCTGTCGCGCCAGACCAGCCAGGCGTGGCGCAGGAAATTCGCGCCGAGGAGGGATGCGACGGCGCCATAGGCGGCCGTGTTGAAGCCCATCAGCCACGGGGCGAGGGTCAGCGGCACCAGCAGGATGGTGTAGATCACCACCTGGCGGCGCGTCTCGCGGGCGCCGGAGATCACCGGCAGCATGGGCACGCCGGCGCGCTGGTAGTCCTGGTGCGCCCAGAGCGAGAGCGCCCAGAAATGCGGCGGCGTCCACATGAAGATCATGGCGAAAAGGACGAGCGGCACGGCATCCACCTGGCCCGTCACCGCGACCCAGCCGATGAGCGGCGGGAAGGCGCCGGCCGCGCCGCCGATGACGATGTTATGCGGCGTCCGGCGCTTCAGCCACATGGTGTAGATGAAGACGTAGAAGCCGATCGAGCCGGCGAGCACGGTGGCGGCGAGCCAGTTCGTCGCCAGGCCCATCAGCATGACCGAGCCCATGGCGAGCACGACGCCGTAGGCCAGCGCGGCATCCGCGCTGATCCGCCCCATGGGAATGGGCCGCTTCTGCGTGCGCCGCATCACCGCGTCGATGTCGCGGTCGTACCACATGTTGATGGCGCCCGCGGCGCCGGCGGCGATGGCGATGCAAAGGATGGCCGTCGCGGCCAGGATCGGGTGCAGATGCCCTGGCGCCACTGCCAGCCCGATGACCCCCGTGAAGACGACGAGGCTGAGCACGCGCGGCTTCAGCAGCGTGAACCAGTCCCGCACCTCGGAGCCGCCGAGCTGCGCTTGCGCCCCCCCTCCACCGGTTGCCGTCATTTCGCTCATATCGGTTTCCGTCAGGCGCCCTGCAATCAGGCGCCGTGCAAATCTGGGCGCGATCGGGCGGCACCCTAAAACAGAACGCCCCCGGCGGGAACCGCCGGGGGCGTTAAGCTGCCCTGATCAAAGATACAGGATCGAGAGTTACCGGATGCGCGGCAGCTCGTCGAAGGTGTGGAAGGGCGGCGGGCTGCTGACCTGCCACTCCAGGGTCGTCGCGCCCTCGCCCCAGTAGTTGGCGCCGGCGGGCACCTTGCGGCGGAAGGTGTCGAACATGACGTAGAAGAAGAACAGGAAGCCCGCGACCGAGAGATAGGCGCCCAGCGAGGCGACCAGGTTCCAGCCCCAAAAAGCGTCAGGATAGTCCGGGTAGCGCCGCGGCATGCCCTGGTTGCCCAGGAAGTGCATCGGGAAGAAGGTCAGGTTGACGCCGATGAAGGTCATCCAGAAGTGGATGCGGCCGAGCGTCTCCGAGTACTGGTAGCCGGTCATCTTGCCGATCCAGTAGTAGATGCCGGCATAGATGCCGAACACCGCGCCCAGGCTCAGCACGTAGTGGAAGTGCGCCACCACGTAGTAGGTGTTGTGCAGGATCTGCGTCACGCCGGCATTGGCCAGAACCACGCCCGTCACGCCGCCGACCGTGAAGAGGAAGATGAAGCCGACGGCCCAGAGCATCGGCGTCTCCATGCGGATGGAGCCGCCCCACATGGTCGCGATCCAGGAGAAGATCTTCACGCCCGTCGGCACGGCGATGACCATCGTCGCGGCCATGAAGTAGGCGCGCGTGTCGACGTCGATGCCCGACTGGTACATGTGGTGCGCCCAGACCACGAAGCCGACCACGCCGATGGCGACCATCGCGTAGGCCATGCCGAGGTAGCCGAAGACCGGCTTCTTCGAGAAGGTCGAGATCACGTGGCTGACGATGCCGAAGGCCGGCAGGATCATGATGTACACTTCGGGGTGGCCGAAGAACCAGAACAGGTGCTGGAACAGCACCGGGTCGCCGCCGCCTTCGGGCTTGAAGAAGGAGGTGCCGAAGTTGCGGTCCGTGATCAGCATGGTGATCGCGCCGCCGAGGACGGGCACCGCCAGCAGCAGCAGGAAGGCCGTCACCAGCATCGACCAGACGAAGAGCGGCATCTTGTGCAGCGTCATGCCCGGGGCGCGCATGTTGAAGATGGTCGTGATGAAGTTGGCCGCGCCCAGGATCGAGCTGGCGCCGGCGAGGTGCAGCGAGAAGAGCGCCATGTCCATCGACATGCCCGGTTGGTACTGGTCGTCCGAGAGCGGCGTGTAGATCGTCCAGCCCGCGCCCGCGCCCTGGCCCACGAACATCGAGCTGCCGAGCAGCAGGAGGGCGGGGACCAGCAGCCAGAAGCTGATGTTGTTGAGGCGGGGGAAGGCCATGTCCGGCGCGCCGATCATGATCGGCACGAACCAGTTGCCGAAGCCGCCGATCAGCGCGGGCATGATCACGAAGAACACCATGATCAGGCCGTGGGCGGAGACGAAGGCGTTCCACATCTGCCCGTCGGAGAAGATCTGCATCCCCGGCTGCTGCAGCTCGAGCCGCATCAGGAAGGAGAGCCCGATGCCGATGATCGCCGCGAAGAGCGCGAAGATGATGTAGAGGGTGCCGATGTCCTTGTGGTTCGTGCTGAAGAACCAGCGGCTCACAAAGCCCGGCTTGGGGTGTTCGTGGTCGTCATGCCCATGCGCATCGGCAGAATATGCCATGTCCGGGATCGCCTTTCCTGTTCAGTATCCCGTCCGCGGACGGGTGAAGCTGATCTGTGTCTGAACCTTGGGGCCGCGCGTCAGTGACGCGCGGCGAGCTGGACTTCGGTCGCGGCCGAGGGGGCAGCGGCCACCGGCGCGGTGCCCGTCGAATCCGCGAAGCGCGTGCGGGCGCTGGCCGCCCAGGCGTCGAACTCGGCCTGCGGGACGGCGCGCACCACGATCGGCATGAAGGCGTGGTTGGTGCCGCAGATCTGGTTGCACTGGCCGTAGAAGGTGCCGGTGTGGTCGGCGCGCATCCAGGTCTCGATCGTGCGGCCCGGGATGGCGTAGCGCTGGATGCCGAGCGACGGCACGAAGAAGCTGTGGATCACGTCCTGGCCATGCGTCATGACGCGGACCGTGCGGTTCACCGGGATCACCAGCGGCTCGTCCACCTCGAGGTTGCGCAGCTGGCCGGGCTTCAGGTCGGCCGCGGCGACGATGCGGCTGTCGAAGTTGAAGTTGCCGTTGTCCGGGAAAGCGTAGTTCCAGTACCACTGCCGGCCGGTCACGTTGATCGTCAGATCGGCGTCGCGTGCGCGATCCTCGTAGTAGATCAGCCGGAAGGACGGGATCGCGATCACCAACAGGATCAGCACCGGGATGACCGTCCAGGCGATCTCCAGCACGGTGTTGTGGCTGTTCTGCGAAGGGACCGCGTTCTTCTTGTGGTCGTACTTCCAGATGCACCAGGCGAGCAGGCCGGCCACGAACACCGTGATGATGACGATGATCCACAGCAGCAGGTCGTTGAAGTCGTGGATGCGCTCCTTGATGGGGCCGGCCGCGGCCTGAAGCCCCATGCCCCAGTTGTGAGGCGCGCCCACCATGTCCTGGGCCTGAGCCGATCCAATGACCGCCTGGCCAATGACCGTCTGGCCAAGGCTCGCTGCCGCGAGCATCGCCAATCCGAGATTCCGTCCGATACGCCCGATCACGCCGTCGCACCCTGCCTTCAACTGGAGGCGACGCCCGGAACGAGGCCGCCCGGCAACCCCGATTGGCCGCCAATTTCAAGCGTATCGCGTCCTTTCGCTCCAAGGGAACCCGGGAGGGATGCCCCAGGGAAGCCCATTGGGCAAACGGCGCCGCGCCGCGCGCGGACCATAGAAGCAGGGAAAAGTCGCCACAAGCCTCGCTACGGCGCGGCAGGATTGAATTTCCGCGAAATCAGCCGGCTTCAATCAGCTCGCTCTCGCCGCCCTCGGCGACGTGGTCGACCATGTCGGTCAGCATGGACCGGATGTGAGGATCGCCGACCATGTAGAAGACCTGCCGGCCCCTCCGGTCGGCCTGGAGCAGCCGCGCCGCGCGCAGCAGCCGCAGGTGGTGCGAGACCAGGCTGGGCGAGATGGAGAGCATTTCCGCCGTCGCGCCGACGGAGACGGGCTGGTCCAGGCAGGCGAGGATGATCTTCAGGCGCGTGGGGTCGCTCATCAGGCGGAACATCTCCGCGAGCTCCACCACCTCGTCCTCGTCGATGCGCACACCTGTCGCCATTTGGCCACCTTCGTCCGTGACGCGGCGCAATACAAGCCTTCACGTAACAAATGCTTGATTTCATTGGAGACGTGAAGACATGAACAGCTATTCAGTATTGGCGCGGGCGGCGAGGCGTCAAGCCTGAGCCCCAACATCCCTCGCCGGCGAATATTTCCACAGGCACCATGGCCGCGGCAAGGATCACGCGCTGCCGGGCGGGATGCACAGGATCCGGAGGACGCGGTTGGCCGTGATCAGCCGGAAGGATCCGGCCGATGTCGAAGATGCCGTCGATCAGGCATGCGTCACGGACGGGTTCCCGTCGCGTGACGGAAAGCCAGCCTCGGTCAGCCCGGGTTCTTGACCTCGACGAGGGTGAAGAGGGACAGCGGCGGGCAGGATTCCATCCGATCGATCTTCGCCTCGGAGCGGTCCAGCAGATCGCTCAGCATGAAGTCCGGATGCCAGCCCAGGATGCGGGCCAGCGGGGCCGTGCTGCGCTCCAGCCACCAGCGGAAGCCGGAATCGGCGGCGAAATGGTTCACGAAGAGCAGATGACCGCCCGGCCGCACCACGCGTGACATCTCGGCGAAGAGCTTCTTCGCGTCGGGCACGACGGAGGCCGTGAACATGGCCACCGCGATGTCGAAGCTGTCATCCGCGAAGGCGGTGTTTTCCGCGTCCATCTCCAGCAGCCCGTGGACCGCCGAAAGACGCTCCTCCTTCACGCGCTCCTGTGCCTTGCGCAGCATGTCGCGCGAGAGGTCGATTCCCACCACGTCGATGTCGCGCCGGTAATGCGGCAGGGCCAGGCCGGTTCCGACGCCGACCTCGAGCACGCGGCGGCCTGCGGTCTGCGAGATGCGGTTGACGGCGGCCACCGCGCGGCGCCGCCCGAAGGCGGAAACCCCACCGAAAACAACGTCATAGACGCCTGCCCAGCGACGGTACGCATCGCGCACGGACGCCGCGTCCAGCGATGCGCGAGGGTGGGCCCGTTCACCCTCCGAAAGGCCGATGATGGAAATGTGACTTGTCCCTTTGGTCCCGGGTGCGACCGGGTTACTCCTCGCCCCCAGGACGCGCAACCGCTTTGTGGTCATCAAGTTTCCATCTTGTTGCCGCTGCGTTGCGGCAAAGCGGCGAGGATGCCGCCGGCCGCGATGATGGCCGCGCCCAGCAAAGTCACGGCATCCGGCCAGTCGGAGAAGACCAGCACCCCCGCCGCACTGGCCCAGATCAGCTGCGTGTAGGAGAGCGGCGCCAGCAGGCTGGCCGGCGCCCGGGCATAGGCGAGCACCAGCAGGCCGTGGCTGATGCCGCCCAGCACGCCGACCGCGATCAGCGCCACCCATTCCCCGGCGTCGGGCGCGATGAAGACGAAGGGCTGCAGCAGCGAGGTCGCGAGCCCGGCCGCGACGCCGGTGTGCAGGATCGTGACTCGGCTGTCGTCCAGGGCCGCGAGTCGGCGGGTCAGGATCTGGTAGAAGCCGAACAGGGTCGCCGTGCCCAGCGGCAGGAGATAGGCCCAGTGCAGCGGGGTGCCGGTCAGGAAGGGCGGCCGCAGCGCGACCATCACCCCGAGGAAGCCGAGCCCCACGCCGCACCAGCGCCGCGCCGAGACGGGCTCGCGCAGGATGAGGGCGGCCAGCGCCACGGTGATGAGCGGCGAGGCGAAGCCCACGGCCGTGGCGTCCACCAGCGGGATATGCGCCAGCGCCGCGGTGAACATGAGGCTGCAGCCCATCAGCAGGAGCGAGCGCAGCGCCTGGAGACCGGGCGCGCGCGAGCGCCAGGGCAGCCGGCCGGAGGTGATCCTGATCAGCAGGGCGACGGTGAGGAAGGAGAAGAAGAACCGCGCCCAGATGATCTGCACGACCGAGAACTGGGCGGTCATCAGCTTCAGCGTGGTGTCCATCACCACGAAGATCATCAGCGCACAAAGCTGTAGAATCACGCCCTTGAGGGTCATGGATGACTTTTCGGGCGCAGGCCGCCGCCTTCGATGGGATGGAGCGACCGTAACAAGATCGAAGGGAAGCGCGAAGACGCCCCCTCCGAATTATCGCGACAATGCCGAGCCAGGCAGGCCCGCAAGGCATCCGGCCGGAAAGAGGCCGGCGCCGCCCACTCGACCGCGCAGATGGCGCGTCAGCGGTGCGGCGAAGCCAAGCGAGCGGAGCGAGCGCCCGGCGCTTGAGGGCCTAAAATCACGCCGCGTCTTCGCGACGATCCTTCACGCGGACATAGGCAAGCGCGGCGTGCTCGCCGCAGTAGGGCTTGCCCTGGATCGCGCCGGCGCAGCAGAAGTGAAAGCCCGCCGTGCCCGGCTCGCCCAGCGGCCAGCAGCAGGTCTTGGTGCTGACGCGCGGGAAGGCGCGCACCACCGCGACCGGCTTCGGCACCGGAGCCACCGCCACTGCCGTGATGACCATCCGCGGCTCCTCGCGCCGGGGCATCGACGGCATGGCCGCGCGCAGCGGCGGCAAGGTCGGCCGCCGGCCGGTGGCGACAGGCCGCGGCGCGGCCGGGTCCCGCCGGATTGGGCTCGGCCGGGCCGGCAACTGCAGCCGGTGCGCCTTGCCCACCACGGCATTCTTCGAGACGCCCATCCGGCGCCCGATCTCCGCTGTCGAATGCCCCTCGGCCCAGAGAGCCCGGAGGCGGTCGATCGATTCCGTCGTCCAGTCCATTGCTAAATCCCCCTCGCCTGACACCACATACAGTAGCGAAACCGGGGCTTGACACACAAGCCCTAGATTATCCCGAGTCGCCAGAAACTTGTGGAAAAGCCCTGGCACCAAGCTTCCGAGTCAGCGCCAAGTGATTTGTGCGGGTTATGAATCACTTACCGGTCGCCGCCCAGACTTGACGACGCCGGAAGGCTCCCGTCAGAGGCCCTACCGACCCCGGATCAGGACGTAGTTCACCGTCAGGTCGATGGTGATCGTGGGATCCGAACCGGGCGGGAAGGTGGGCAGCCGCGCCCCGTTGAAGGGGTAGGTCGTCCCGAAGTTCAGCGAGGGAGAGGTGGATGGCCCGACCAGCTGCACATTGCGCACTGTTCCGTCCGCCGCGGCCGTGACCCGCACCCGCACCTGGCCGTCCTCGCCCCTGATGATCGCCTGCTGCGGATAATGGACGTTCTGGTCCAGCCAGCGCCGGAAGGCCGCGCGCCAGTCCGCGCCCACATTCGCGCCGGTCACCCGCACGGAGGGATCGCGCGTGGCCTGCCCCTCCATCATCCGCGGGTCCACCCGGAGATCGAGGCCGCGGGACTGCTGGCGCCCGGCCGGCGGCGTCTGCGGCCGGCCGAGCTGCACGCCGCCGGGGGCCCAGATCCCCGGCAGGTTGGGCCGCGGCGGCTGGGCCTGCTGCGCGGGCGGCGTCGGGCGCTGCTGCGTCTGGGGCGGAGCCGGCGGCGGAGGCGGGGGAGGCGGCGGCAGGCTCTCGGACAGCCGGTCCGGCAGGCGGATATCGGTCTGCGGCGCGTAGAGCTCCACCGTCCCCTGCATCCGCGGCATGGGGGCGGGCTCCATCGGCGGCAGAACGGGCGGCGGCAGGGGCACGTCCTGCGGGATCGGCGGCGTGGGAGCCGGCACCGGCGGCGGCGGGAGAGGCATAGCCTGCTGCACCGGCGGCACCGGGACGGGCGGGGCCGGCACCGGGCTCGGCGGTGGGGGCGCGGGCGGCTGCGGCACCGCCGGCT
>JAQGHZ010000147.1 GCA_028291485.1 Rubritepida sp.
CGCTGATGCCCTTGGACACGATCGTGCTGCGGGTGTTCTTGCCCACATGCCACATCTTCGTGCCGGTATCGGCCTGCTGGTGGTTGTTGGTGATGGCCACCGAGTAGAACTCGCCCACGCTGTCGTCACCGAGCAGGATGCAGGAGGGGTACTTCCAGGTGATGGCCGAACCGGTCTCCACCTGGGTCCAGGAAATCTTGCTCCGTGCGCCGCGGCAGGCACCGCGCTTGGTCACGAAGTTGTAGATGCCGCCCTTGCCGTCGGCGTCACCGGGATACCAGTTCTGCACCGTGCTGTACTTGATGGTGGCGTCGTCCATCGCGACGAGCTCGACCACGGCGGCGTGCATCTGGTTCTCGTCGCGCATCGGCGCGGTGCAGCCCTCCAGGTAGGAGACGTGGCTGCCGGCCTCGGCGATAATCAGCGTGCGCTCGAACTGGCCCGTGCTCTTCGCGTTGATGCGGAAATAGGTGCTCAGCTCCATCGGGCAGCGGACGCCCTTGGGGATGAAGACGAAGCTGCCATCGGTGAAGACGGCCGAGTTCAGGCAGGCGAAGTAGTTGTCGCCCTGCGGCACCACGCTGCCGAGATACTGCTTCACCAGTTCCGGGTGGTTCTGCACCGCCTCGGAGATCGAGCAGAAGATGATGCCTTCCTTGGCCAGCTTGTCCTTGAAGGTCGTGGCGACGGAGACGCTGTCGAACACCATGTCGACCGCGATGCCCTGCAGGCGCTGCTGCTCCTGAATCGGGATGCCAAGCTTCTCATAGGTGCGGAGCAGTTCCGGATCGACCTCGTCCAGCGACTTCGGCACCGCCTTGTTGCTCGGGGCGGCGTAGTAGTAGGCGTCCTGGTAGTCGATCTTGGGGTATTTGACGGCGGCCCATTCGGGCTCCTCCATCTTCAGCCACATCGCATAGGCCTTCAGGCGCCATTCGAGCATCCAGGCCGGCTCGTTCTTCTTCTCGCTGATGAAGCGGACGATATCCTCGTTCAGCCCCTTGGGCGCGAACTCCATCGCGATATCGGTCTCGAACCCCCACTTGTAGCCGCCGTCATTTGCGGCCTGGACGGTCTCGAGGGTCTCTGCAACGGCAGCCATACGACGCTCCTAACTCTACTTAGCGACAATGTGGTGATGGGTCGGGAGGGGCAGGAACTCGCCGAGACAGCCCCCTCCCGTCAGATCGGCGACGGAGATGTTCGCCAGCGCGTCCCGGATGGCCCGGTTCACCGGATCCCAGCGGCCTCGGACGGGGCAGCAATGCTCGCTCTCGCACCCGCCCGTGCTGCCTTCGACGCAGGCGGTCAGTGCGATCGGGCCGTCGAAGGCGACGATCACCTCGGAGAGCTTGATCTGGGCGAGGGGGCGCGTGAGGCGATAGCCGCCGCGCGCGCCGCGGAGACCCTCGACGATGGTGGATTGCGCGAGGATCTTCAGCACCTTGGCCACGGTGGGCTCGGCCAGGCCGGTCCGCGCCGCAAGGCCCGGCGCGCTGAGAAGCGGCGCGTCGCTCTGTCCCATCCGGGAAAGCACGACCACCGCATAGTCGGTCAACCTCGAGAGCTTCAGCACCGCCATTCTCCTGCGATGCACCCCAAATAGGACCAAAGGCGTCCAGTTTGAAGGGGCCGAGTCGCTTTCAGTCATGCTTTTCGGCAAAAAAACCTTTTGGCTCAAGGCATGGCTGGCGAGCCTTTGGCTCGACTTATGGCTGGGCTCCGAGGGTTGCCGCGTTGCAATCACCGCGATGGGCCCGCCGCCTTGCCGCACCCCGCCGCCCGACGCAATCTCCTCTCACACAAAGGGAGCCCCTGCATGCCGAGCATCCGCACCGACGATGGCGTCGATCTCCATTACATCGAGGCCGGGTCCGGCACGCCGATGGTCTTCGTGCACGAATTCGCCGGCGACGCGCTCTCCTGGGAGGCGCAGATGCGCTTCTTCGCCCGTCGCTACCGCTGCATCGCCTTTTTTGCCCGCGGCTACGCGCCGAGCGGCATCCCGACCGATCCGAAATCCTACAGCCAGGACCGCGCGACGGACGACATCGCCGCCGTCATCACGGCGCTGAAGCTGGCGCCGGCGCATGTGGTGGGCCTTTCGATGGGCGCCTTCGCGACGCTGCATCTCGGCCTGCGGCATCCACATCTCGCGCGCAGCCTCGTGGCCGCCGGCGTGGGCTATGGCGCCGAGCCGTCCAAGCGCACCCAGTTCCAGGCCGAGATCGACGGCTCCATCGCCAGGCTGCGTGAGATCGGGATGGAAAAATTCGCCACCATCTACGCGCACGGCCCGACGCGCCTGGTCTTCGAGCAGAAGGACCCCCGTGGCTTCGCCGAATTCGAGGCGCAACTCGCCACCCATTCCACCGAGGGCGCGGCGCTTACCATGCAGGGCGTCCAGCGCGAGCGTCCCTCGCTCTTCGAGCTGGAGGCCGGATTCCGGAAGATGACGGTGCCGACCCTGGTCGTGGCCGGCGACGAGGACGATCCCACGCTGGATCCCGCCCTCTATCTCAAGCGCACCATTCCGGGCTCGGCGCTCGTGGTCCTGCCGAAATGCGGGCACACCATGAACATCGAGGATCCGGACGCCTTCAACCGCGCGGTGCTGGACTTCGTCACGGCCGTGGATTCCGGCTCCTGGCGCAACCGCATCCCGGCCAGCCTGTCGGGCGCGATCATCGCCGCGAAATCCTGATCGAAAGCTTCAATACCTTTACGACGAAGCTTTTAAACGGCTAGACTTGGCGCATGCCCAGGGTGACCACCGCATGAGCGCCAAGACACCGCAGATCAAGCTCGGCCTTTCCATGGCCGGCTACGGCTATCACCACAGCGCCTGGCTGAGTCCCGACGTGCCGGCCGATGGCGTCAGCAGCTTCGACTTCTACCTGAACCAGACCCGCATCGCCGAGCGCGGCCTGTTCGACATGGTCTTCCTGGCCGATTTCGTCACCTTCTCGATGATCGACACGCCCAAGGGCGTGAACGGCCGCAGCGTGCGCGGCGGCAGCTTCGAGCCGCTGACCCTGCTCGCCGCCCTCGCGCCGATGACGAAGAATATCGGCCTGGCCTCCACCGCCTCCACCACCTTCGGCGTGCCCTTCCACGTGGCGCGCTCCTTCGCCTCGCTCGACCTGCTGAGCGGAGGGCGCGCCGGCTGGAACGTCGTCACCTCTTTCCAGGACGAGGAGGCGGTCAACTTCGGCTCGTCCGCCATCCTGGACAAAGCCTCGCGCTACGAGCGTGCCGAGGAGTTCGTCGACGTTGTCCTCGGCCTGTGGGACAGCATGGCGCCGGACGCCTTCACCTATGACCGAACCACCGGGATGCTCTTCGACCCGAAGAAGGTCCGCGCCCTCGACCATGTCGGCAAGCACTTTCAGGTGCGCGGGCCGCTCGGCGCGCCGCGTTCCGTGCAGGGCCGGCCCGTGATCTTCCAGGCCGGCGCCTCCGAGCACGGCCAGGAGCTCGCCGCCCGCACCGCAGACGTCGTCTATTCCGTGCAGCCCAGCCTCGCCGGTGCCGCGAAGTTCTACGAAGGCCTCAAGTCCCGCATGGCCAAGTACGGCCGCGAGCGCGACGACATGAAGATCATGCCCGGCCTGCTTCCCGTCCTCGGCGGCACCGAGGCGGAGGCCCAATCCAAGTTCAGGGCCATGCAGGAGATGATCGACCCGCTGGTGGGGCTGCGCTACCTGAGCGCGCTCTTCGGTGACCTCTCGGACCATCCCATCGACGGGCCCGTCCCCGATCTCCGGAAGGACAAGGAACTCGCCACCCGCGCACAGATCATCCTGAACCTGGCGCGCGAGAACAACTGGTCCATCCGCCAGCTCTATCAGCGCACGGCCATCGGCAACACGCACAACGTCGTCATCGGCACGCCCGAACAGGTGGCGGACGTCATGCAGGCCTGGATCGAAGGGCGGGGCGCCGACGGCTTCAACGTCCTGCCGGCGCTCTCGCCGGTGAGCCTGACGGAATTCGTCGATCAGGTGGTGCCGGTCCTGCAGAAGCGGGGCCTGTACCGCACCGAATATGAGGGCACGACCCTCCGCGCCAATCTGGGCCTGCCGGAGCCGCTCTCGGCGCACTGAACGCCTGAGGTGGCGCGGGTGATTTCAAGTGGGGCTTCGCCCCTCCGGCAAAATGCCATGCGACACAGGCGACTCCCCCGGACCGCTCCACCGCATGCAGTGGGCTCGTGCTCGAAGTGGACAGCCCGCCAACCGGACACCGCCTGAAGTGATGCGGATGCGCGCGCCCAAGGTCCTGAAGGCGCAGAGCGCAAAGGTTCGGGGCGGTGCCAGGCGTTGCGCGGACCGCTCTTTGCCCTGGCCGTCTGGATCTTCCTGATCGGCGCCTGCCAGACATCCCAGGTGCCGATGAACGAGCCGCTGCCGATGGATGCGCAGGGCCGGCCGCAATTCGCTGGCGAGGCGGCGGCCGGAACCGCGAACTGCGCCGCCGTCGATAGCGACCTCATGGTCTTCCTGGCCTTCTCCGGCGGGGGCAAGCGTTCATAGGCCTTCGCTCACGGCGTACTGCGTGGCCTGCATGAAATCTCGGTGCAGCCGCCGGGCACCCCGCGCCGTACGATGCTGTCGGACGTCGACTACATTTCGGCGGTGTCGGGCGGCTCCTTTCCGGCGATGCACTATGGCATGAACCGGGAGCGCAGCTTCGAGACCTTCCCGCAGGAATTCCTCAAGGTCGACGTCAACGCCTACATCTACGGCATGGTCCTGATGCCATGGAATTGGGAGTGGCTGATCAATCCGCTCTACGGCACCAACGACTACATGGCCGGCGTCTACGACCGGCTGATGTTCCGGGGCGCAACCTATGGCGACTAATGCGCTTCGCGTCCGTGCGCAGGCTTTCGAAGGCCGCAATGAAGGGGCCAGTTCGCCCGCGCCGACATGTCGGTCCAAGCCGCCGGGACCTTTGCTCAACCATCACGGTTCTCACAGCTGGCTGGGCCCGGGGATTTGGGCAGTGTTGATAAGTTGGCGCGCGCTGAAATCGCACGCCGAGACGCTTCTCATCATTACCAGATGTTAGGGCGAAGCCACTGCTTTGTTTGAAAGAAATGATATTTAGATTGGGCTCTCCCATAACTCAACCGCAGTTGCTCGCACCGCAATTCGCAAAAAATTCTCTATTAAATCAACCCACCTTCGGAATGACGGTCTATTCTAATTGCTTGACAATGGCCTACAAGAATTTTGCAAAGCGGCACGAAGACGCGGGATGGGGGTACACGTGGACACCGGCATTGGTAAGGCGAACTCCGTCGCATCGCTTGCATTTACCGATGTGGAGGATCTGGCAGCTGCTGTCAGCGACGCCAACATCAAGTTCCTGCCGATCGAGAGTGGCCCCTGCGACGCCAGGATGACGATGATCAACATCAATGGACTTCGGATGCAGCGGGCGTCGATACCCCCGCACTCTTCGTTTGGCGCGGTCAACGCGGACCGGGTTGCGCTGCTTATGACGCTCGCTCAGCCCTGCGAGCCAACCCTGAATGGCCACGGGATCAATCGCTCGGACCTGATGATTCTAGGGCCTGGAACCGAACTTCACGGCGTGTGCCGTCGCCAGGAGAGCTGGGCGACCATATCCTTCGATGCCGGCGATTTCCATGCGCTCATGGAAGACCTGGGAATGTCCCGAATCCCCAGCGGGATGCATCACATACTTCAGCCGCAGGCGGCTGAACTCATGACATTGTCGAACGGCGTGGCGGCGGCGGCAGACCTGATCGACAGCGTGCCGCAGCTGATCGAATCAACGGGCTTCGCTTCCGGCCTTGCGGACGCGCTTATGGACAACCTCTACCGCGTGCTGACCAGCGCGGCCGGCCGAGGCGATCCGCAGCGGCTCGACAACAACAATCTCCGGATCGTCAGGGCCGCGGACGCCTTCATGCACGCGCACATCGCAACGCCCCTCTACACGGCCGACCTGTGCAAGGCGGTCGGCGTATCGTCACGCCGGCTGCGCGCCGCCTTCGAAGCGGCTTGTGGAATCAGCCCCCACGCCTATCTGAAATCGCGCCGCCTTCATCTTGTTCGCAGCGCTCTCCGCGAGCATGTGGCGACCCCCCGCCTGGTGAAGTCCGTCGCCCTGGATCACGGTTTTTGGCACATGAGCAACTTTGCCCA
>JAQGHZ010000192.1 GCA_028291485.1 Rubritepida sp.
ACGCTGGGACGCCAAAGGGAGGCGCTGCACCAATACGAATACGGTTGTCAGATCCTTGCGGCCGAACTCGGCACGAAGCCCGGTGCAGATCTCGAAAGTGCCATCGCCGCGGTACGGCCGCCCGAGCCGCGGCACGACAAGGCCAAGCTTCGCTCGACCGCAGAGACCACGCGGGGGCCGGTGTCGGACCTTGATCACCCAATTGAGGTGGCGGAGGAACCTTTTGTCGGGGCCACCGCGGCGCATCCGGAAATGTCCGCAGCCATGGGCGGGCGCATGGCTCCGATACGATTCGTCGTCTTGGCCGGATTGGGGCTTGCGGGCCTCCTTGCCCTCGGCGCCGCCCTTGGATGGCGCCAAGCACCAGCTCCACAGGCGCCGGGCATGGAAGCCCGGGAGGGCGCCGCATCTGTTTCGGGCGTGGCAACGACACCGGACAACCCGGCAACGGTGCCTACCGCGTTGGCCCAGCGGCGCTCGATCGTCGTGCTGCCGTTCTCCTCGATCGGCACCGAGTCGGAATACGTGGCGAGCGCCATCACCGAGGACCTGACCGCGCTGCTCGGCAGACTCCCATCCACGCTGGTGATTAGCCAACGGAGCGCCATTGCCTATGCCAATTCAGCGCCTGATGTCCGCCAGCTTCGTCGGGAGCTTGGTGTGCGCTTTGCGGTGGACGGCAACGTGGTGCGTCGGGGCGATCAGCTTCGGGTTCACGCCAGGCTTGTCGATACTGAAAGTGCGGCCCAGCTCTGGGCGGAGACACTGGATGAGCGATTGATCGATGTGGGCGATCTGTCGCGTATGATTACCTTGCGAATTGCGAACACCTTGGAAACCGAGCTCATCGTGGCGGTGGCCGAGAGATCCGTGACGGAACGTCCCCACAACGTCGATGCGGTCGAACTGACCTTGCGAGGACGCCGGCTTCTGTCGCTCGTCCCATCCAGGGAAATTGCGACAGAAAGTGTGCGCCTGTGCGAGCGGGCGGTGGCACTCGATCCTGATTTTGCCGCTTCCCATGCGTGCCTCGCAGTTGCACACAATTATCTGCTTACATTCCGGTGGAGTCAGAATCCCGAAGCCTCTCACCGTGCTGCCGAGGATCACGCGCGCCGCGCGCTCGCACTTGATCCGCGAAATATCGAGGGACACATGGCGCGGGGCGTTACGCTCGACGTGCGCCAGCGATTCGACGAAGCCCTGGCAGAGTTCGACTACATACTCGCCTTGAATCCCAGCAACTCCAACGCTCACGCCCGACGCGGCTGGGTGAAAATGCTGACGGGCCGCCCCGAAGAAGCCATCGCACATATCGAGGGCGCGATGCGCATCAGTCCACGAGACTGGAACCTTGCCGTCTGGAATTTGGTTATCGGTCGCTCGAATCTGATGCTGAACCGCGACGAGCAGGCCCTGCAGTATTTCCTCCGTGCGAGGACGCTCAATCCGAACCTTTCGAGTGCGATAATCGAACTCGCTGCGGTCTATGTGCTGACGGGCCGGACGAATGAAGGCCGGGTCGCATTGGCCGAGTTTCGGCAGGCCGAACCGCAGGCGACAATCTCGAGCTTGCGCCGCACTTGGCGGGGCCTCAGCAGCAACGAACTCTTTCTCGCCATGAGGGAAAGGATGTACGACGCGCTGGGCACCATTGGCATGCCCGATGAATGAACTTGTGGGATTGGCGAAGCGTAAGCACGGTTCTGAGCCCCTTCTTCCCTGTTGTGTCGTGTTCATGGTGGGACGGCTGGAGGCAGGGAGCTTCGAGCCGACGTTATGGTCGATGGTCTGACGAGGCCAAGGCGCGGATCGTGTCGGAGACGTTAAAGCCTGGCGCTGTGGTGGCGGAGGTCGCGCGGCGCTGGCAGGTCTGGCGGGACAACGTGTTCGTCGAGCGGCTGTGGCGGAGTGTGAAATACGATGAACGCGAACACGACCATCCGGGCCTCGGCCTGGGAACGGAAGCTGCGCCGGTCCAGCAGTTCGCACTCGAGGGTGGCGAAGAACGCCTCGGCCATGGCGTTGTCATATGCGTCGCCGACCGAGCCAGTGGAGGGACGGACGCCTGCTTCCCTGCATCTGAAGCCAAATGCCAGCGAGGTGTATTGGCTGCCCTGGTCCGAGTGTGCACCACGTCGGTAGGCTTCCTCGTCGTTACCGCCATGTCGAGCGCGTCCAGCACCAGGCGTGTGCGCAGGTCAGTTGCCATGGCCCAGCCGACGATCCGGCGAGACCAGGCATCAAGCGCAATGGCGAGGAACAGGAAGCCCGCCGCGGTCGGCACGTAGGTGATGTCCGCCACCCAGAGACGGTTCGGCCCCACGGCGCGAAAGTCGCGGCCGACCAGGTCGTTGGCGGGCCGGTGGCTCGGTTCGCGCTGCGTCGTCCTCGGGTTGCGGCGCCGGGAGACGCCGCGCAAACCAGCTTGGCGCATCAGCCGCGCCACCCGCTTGTGGGCCACCGCCGTGCGGCATGGGCCGAGGCGGGGCGGCGCCTCCAGGCATAGTAGCCGGACACCGAGACACCCAGCACGCGGGCCATCGTGGCGATCGGAAATTCCGCCTGGTGCGCGCTCATGAACCGGAAGACCCGTTCGGGGTCCTCTCCCTCGCGACCAGGCGGCCGCCTTTGCCAAGATGTCGCGCTCCTTGCGCAGGCGATGATTCTCACGACGGAGCTTCGCCTGTTCCTCCCGCTCGGGGCTGGCCGCGCCTCCGTCCTTGCGGGCTCCGGCATCACGCTCGGCCTGCCGGACCCAGTTCCAGATCGACTGCGCTGTCGGCTCGAACTCGCGCGAGAGGTCCGCCGGCGTTCGTCCCGTTCGAACCAACTCCACCATCTGCCGCCGGAACTCCGGCGGATACGGCACCCTGAATCTCTGCATCTCGAACAGCTCGGTCTCAAGCCTCGGGGTGTCCACGAAACCGGGTCAACTCCAGTCCTACACGTGGGCGAGGGAGCGTTCAGCTGCCTGAACGCCCCGCACTCCAAGGCTCCAGCCTAGACACCGCTCGTACCGAGCCGCACCTCCTCCAGAAAGTGATTCCAAGCGGGGACCCGCAAGCGTAGCATTCGGATCCCGCGAGCCGTCGCTGTCCATCGGCGCAGTGAGCGGGCACGTACAACGAGTGACGGCGTTGGCGGAAGGATACGAGTGCCATGCCCCGGTCTTTCTTTGCCTCGATCGGCTTAATGGCCGGCCTCGCGGTAACCTTTACCCCGCCAGCGGCGGCACAGGACGCGGCCGCCGGCGAGTCGGTGCGCCTGCTGGTCGGCTTCCCGGTCGGCAGCAATACCGATCAGACGGCGCGCGTGCTGGCTGAGGGGTTGCGGTCGCGCCTCGGCCGCCCCGTCGAGATCACCAACCGACCCGGGGGATCCGGCAACGTCGCCGCCGAGGCGGTGGCACGGGCAGCACCGGACGGAACGACGCTCGGCCTACTCTCGACGTCGGTGGCGATCGCACCACACCTGGCGCGGGGGCTGCCGTTCGATCCAAGGACTGATTTCACGCCGATCAGTCTCTTCGCCACCGCGCCCTTCGTGGTTCTCGTCAGTCCGAGCCAGTCGGCGCGGGATCTGCGCCAGCTCGCCGAGGCGTTGCGGGCGCGTCCCGACACGCGCTGCGCCACGCCAGGCGCAGGCACAGTGACGCACCTGACCACAGTGCTGCTCACTCGCGCCCTGGACGCCGGCGCAGCTTGTGAAGCCGTTCACTACAGCGATCCCGGTCAGGCGCTGGCGGACCTGCGGGCTGGGATGATCCAGCTCTACGTCAACGCGGTCCCGACCAGCCTGCCGGCAACGCGCGATGGACGGGCGCGCGCCATCGCGATCACCTCCCGCCAGCGTCTCGCGGCCGCGCCCGAGATTCCGACCGCCACCGAGGCGGGGGCGCCGGGGTTCCAGGCGGACGCTTGGTTCGGGCTGGTCGGCCCGCGCGGCCTCTCGGAGGTGGTCGCTTCACGCCTTGAGCGGGCGGCCGTGGAGGCGGCACGTGATCCCGAGGTGGCGGCACGGCTGCGTGCGCTGGGCGCCGAGCCGGTCGGCTCCAGTGCGGCAGAACTCGCCGCGATGTTGCAGACGGAATACACCAAGTGGGGCGAGGCGGCACGGGCGGCTGGGCTCGCTGCCGTGAGATGAGCCGGCGGCGACGGCCACCGCCGGTGGCCGTGTTCATCGCCACGGGACAGATCCGAGCGTTTGCCGCCATCGCACCCTCCCGCTGCTGGACGATCAGATGTTGGTGCTACAGCGCAACAGCTGTCCCCCTGAGGGCTCTGGTGCAAATAACTGGGACGAGTATGCGCTCCTTGAGGCGCCGCGCTCAGTTCAGGCCGTCAGCACCGCGGTCCAGATAGCGGCCGGAGCGCGGCCCGGAACGCCCAAACATCACAGCTCATGCTGACCTTTGCGGATGCGCTGCATCAGCTCGACACCAGCAACCGTGATGCCCGCACTTCTGAATCGCTTGAAGCCGAGCATCACCACGAGACGCTGCTTCACGCCCCGATGGTCCAAGAGCTTCGTAAGCGTCCGGTGAAGGCCGTTGTGTGTTTTCAGGCGGCCACGGCGGTGGGTTGCGGAGGAGCTTTCCAGTTCCACGGCAGCA
>JAQGHZ010000214.1 GCA_028291485.1 Rubritepida sp.
GGTCGGGTTGCCGGTGGCGCGGTCGACCGTGCGGCCCAGCGCGGTGCTCGGCGGATTGCCGGGCGTGCCGTCGGCCTGGGCGAAGGCGAGCATCGGGGCGACGACCATGCCGGCGGCCAGGGTCATCGGAAGCAGTTTGCTGAAGCTTGTCATCGTCATGATTCCCTCTCAGAGAATAGTGCCGGTTCAACGAACAACCCGATGCAAAGTTTCCCGGCGCGACACCAATAAACCGCAGATTTCCGCCATTTCGCACACGCAGCAGAACGGGACGGGAGTTTCCTCCCGCCCCGCTCCGCGCTCTTCCGGCTCAGCTTCAGCGGCGGATCAGGCTCGCGATCACGAAGCCCGCCAGGGCGGCGACGCCGAGCGCGATCAGCGGCTTGTCGTGCACCGCGTCCGAGGCGCGATCGGCCTGCTGGCGCACGGTGTCGGACGCGCTCTTGCCGATGGCGCTCGCGCGGTCGGCGGCGGCGCTGACGGCCGGCGTGACGCGGTCGTTCATCAGCGCCTCGACCTTCTCGCGCAGCTGAACGATCTCGGCCTTGGCATCGGAGACGAAGCGCGAGGCGTCGTCCTTGGCGCCGGAGGCGAGGTCGCGGGCAGAGCCGGCCAGGCGGGCCGCCTCGCCCTTGGCGTCATTGGCGAGGTTGCGGGCGTTGTCGACGGTGCTCTGGGACATGGTGTTGCTCCTCTGATGGAAATGATCAGCCGAGATGGCTGCGCAGCAGCCAGGCGGCCTTTTCGTGGACCTCGATGCGCTTCACGAGCATGTCGTGGGTCGCGAGGTCGTCGGCGTCGCCCGCCTCATCGGCCAGGTCGCTCGCGCGCGCAGCCAGGGAGGCGTTGTCCTCGGCCAGCATGCGCGCGGCCTCCGCGGTGGAGATGGCGCCGCCGGGCGCCTCCTCCAGCGTCGCGAGGTCGAGCATGGCGCTCAGGCCGCCAGGTGCCAGGACGTCCAGGGCGCGCACACGCTCGGCCAGCTCGTCGATGTTCGCGAAGAGCTCGCCGTACTGCGCCTCGGTCAGCTTGTGCAGGCCGAAGAAGTTGGGACCAGTGGCGTTCCAGTGGCAGGCCTGGGTCTTGGCCAGCAGGACGTAGGTGTCGGCGAGGAAGCCGTTGAGGGAGGCTCCCACGCCCGCCTCCGCCTTGTTGGAGGCGGGGCGCTTCTTCGTCTTGGCGTCGATCTGCATGGCCGGCCTCAGCGCCAGACGGGCCGGCCGAGGTTCACCGAGTTCGGCGAGGTCAGGCCGCCCACGGCGCCGCCGGCAACGGCACCGGCTGCGGCACCTGCGAGGGGATTGCCGGCCGCGGCACCGATGGCCGCGCCGCCAGCGCCGCCGAGCAGCGCGCCCGAGCCGACGCGGTCGCCGGTGCTGTAGCCGCAGGCCGAAAGGCTACCGAGGAGAAGGACAGCACAGGTCGCCTTCGAGAAGTTTCGCACGTTCGTTTCTCCGATGCGGTTTGCTGGCTTCAGAACGCGCGGAACGTGGCGCGCGTTGCATGCGGCTTTGGGAAACTCAGTCCCCCCGCGGTTTCGCGAGCGCCTCGGCCAGGGCCTCGCGCAGGCCGCGCGACGTGACGGGACGGCCCTTGAGCTCCCCTGGCAGGCCCTCGGGCGAGAGGTTCAGCACGAGGCCCGCGCGGTCGCGCAGCGCCTCGGCGAGCTGCCGTACCGGCAACCCGCCGAGCCGCCCGGCCAGCACCACCACATCCACCCGCCCGGCCTGGCCGGCGAGGAACATCGCCTCCGCGGCCGAGCGCGCCGGGCCCAGCACCTGGCAGCCGCCCTCGCGCAGCGCCGCAGCCATCGAGAGCGCGGAAACCGGGTCATCCTCCACGAGCAGCACGCGCCGCCCCGCCAGCGGGCCCCCCGTCAGCCCGTCTCCCTCGGCCTGCCGCGCCAGGGCCTCGGCGCCGATGGTGAGCACGCAGGTCAGGCCCTCGGGCTCCCAGATCCGGCGGATATCGCCTGCGAGCGGGCTGCGCATATTGGCGTCGACAAGCATGGAGCCGAAGCCGACGCGCTCCGGCGGCCCCACGATCACCGGCCCGCCGCGCTCGACCCAGAGCAGCTTCGCGCCTTCCTCCGTGCGGGCCCAGGTGAGCGTGACGCGCCCCTTCCGCTCGGTGAGCGCGCCGTGGCGCAGGGCGTTGCTGACCAGCTCGTGCAGCGCCAGCGCCAGCGGCTGCGCGGCCTCGGCGGTCAGCCGCACCGGCGGGCCCGAGGCCTCCAGGCGCCCCGGATGCGCGGCGAGCTCGCGCACGACGATCTCGCCGAGGTCGGCGCCCAGCCAGTTCTCGCGCGAGAGCACGTCGTGCGCGCGGCTCATCGCGCCGATGCGCCCTTCCAGCTCCTCCACCAGCGCGGGCACGTCGTCCGGCGCATCGGCGGCGGAGAGGCGCAGCAGGCCGCGCACCACGCTCAGCGCGTTCTGGGCGCGATGGTCGACCTCCTGCGAGAGCTTTCGGGCGGAATCCTCCATGTGCCGGCGCGCGGTGATGTCGATGACGGCACCGCTGATCGACGCCACCGCGCCCGAGCGGTCGCGCACCGGGTGGTAGCTGCAGAGCCAGCAGCGCTCCTCCTGGGTGTCCTCCGGCCCGCCCGTGTCGGCGCAGAATTCGAGGTCTTCGACGGGCTCGCCGGTCTCGACCAGATGGTGCAGGCGGGATTCCAGCTCGGCCGCGAAATGCGGCGCGACCTCGGCGAGGCGGCGTCCCATATGATCCGCGACGGGCGCGCGATGGGCGCGGGCCAGCCGCTCGTTGACGGCCAGGAAGCGCAGCTCGCGGTCCAGCAGGCAGAGGCCCACCGGGGCATGCGCGTAGACCGCGCGCAGCCGGGCGTCGGTCGCGTCGGCCCGCGCCTGCGTCTGGCGCAGCTCGCGCATGTCCAGGCCGAAGAGTGCCCAGCTCAGGACCTCGCCCTCCGCCGAGACGGCCGGCGCGCCCTTGAGCAGGCAAGGATGCTCCGCCCCCGACAGCCAGAGCTCCTGCAGGAGGGGCGCGCCGGAGGGATCCGCCACGGCCGCACGCCAGGCCGCCTCGACGGCCGGGCGGTCGTGCGGGTCGACGGCGGCGAGCCACCCGTCGCCGCGGCTCTCCTCGAGGCTCAGGCCGGTGGTCTCGCGCCAGAGCGCATTGGCCCATTCCACGTTTCCCTTCGGGTCGGCCGCCAGCACGAGGAGCGGAGCGGCCTCCATGCAGGCCTGCCAGCGGGCCTGGGCGCCCTGGTGCGTCTGCACGGCCTCGGCCATGCCGTCGAAGGCGGCGGCCATTCGGCGAAAGTCGCTCCCGCCGCCGATGTGGCCGACGCGCGCACCCCAGTCCTGCCGGCCCCAGCGCCGGGCCGCGCCGAGCAGGGCCTGCACCGGCCCCTCGGCCGAGGTATGGAAGGTGAGCAGCGCCAGCAGGAAGCTCAGCAGCAGGGCGCCCACGATCATGAGCGTCACGCGGCGCTCGGCGAGGAGCGCGGCCCCCGGCCGCTCGTCCAGGGCCACGGCCAGGAAGAGCCCGCCCGCATCCGCCCCGGGCGGCACGTAGGCGATCTGGCGCAGGCCGTCCTCGCCGTTGGCCGCCACGACGCCGGCGGTG
>JAQGHZ010000220.1 GCA_028291485.1 Rubritepida sp.
AGCGGAGCAGCGCGAGATGCCGCGCGGCCGCCGGCTCCGGCTCCGTGGCGCCACGGGTCTCGGCGTCGATCGCCAGCACCTCGTCCCCCGCCTCGGCCCCCACCTTGTCCCGGGGCACGGCGCCGCCCCAGGCGACGGAGGCCTTCCAGCCGCGCTGCGCGAATGCGATCGCCGTGTCCGCGGCGCCCGTCAGGTCGTCGGCGAGGATGAGCCAGCGGTCCGGCGACATGGGATTCCCCTTCAGCGGGGCGCATCATGCCAGTCCGCGTCAGTCGCGCCAGGGGTGACGTGACCAGAGCTCGCGGTATTCGGCGTCCATGGCCGTCAGCTCGCTGGCGAAGGCCTCGGGGCCGAGGAAGCGCAGCGGCAGGTTCTGCTGGTTCGCCTGTTCCTGGAACTCGCGGTTCTCCACCGTGCGCTGCACCGAGAGCGCCAGGCGCTCCAGGGCGGCCCGGGGCACGCGCGCAGGGGCCGCCATGCCGCGCATCGAGCCCATCACCACATCGTAGCCGAGCTCGCGCAGCGTCGGCAGCTCGGCCGCGCGCTCCCAGCGCGTGGCGCCCATCTGGGCGAGCGGGCGGAGCGTGCCCTGCCGCCAGTCGTTGATGCAGTCGCCGAGGTTGGTACAGGCCAGCGGCAGCAGGCCGGAGGCGAGGTCGATCTTGATCTGCACCGCGCCCGGATAGGGCACGTGCACGAACTTCACCCCGGCCGCGCGCTCGAGCGCCAGCATGGCGAGGTGGTCGTCGGAGCCCACGCCGGTGGTGCCGTAGCCGATGGTCTCCGGCCGCCGGCGCGCGTCCTCGATGAGGTCGGCCACGCTGCGATAGGGGCTGTTCGGCATGACCCAGAGCCCGTCCGGATCGTCGACGATATTGGCGATCATCGCGAAATCGGAAAAAGCGAAGCTGGAGCGACGCTCGATCGGGATGGTCACGATGGGCGGGGTGTTGATGAAGCCGATCGTGTAGCCGTCGGGCCGCGAGCGGGCCAGTTCCGCGAAGCCGATCTCGCCGGCCGCGCCAGGCCGGTTCAGCACCACGACGGACTGGCCGAGGTCGCGCTCCATGAAGCGCGCGATGAGCCGCGCCGCGATGTCCGTGCCGCCGCCGGCCGTGAAAGCCACGATCAGGGTGATCGACTTTTCGGGACGCCAGGCCGATTGGGCCAGAGCCTTGGTGGTGGGGGCGGACGTGGCGAGCGGCGCGACGGCGCCGAGGGCGAGAAGCTGGCGGCGATGGGCCATGGTGTTCCTCCTGCGCTTCGTTGGCGCACGCCGATTATTATCGATAATTTTCTTCGCGGCCAGGGGCGCCGCATCGCCTTGACCACCGGCGCATTATCGATAAGCCTTCCGTGAAGCACGGAGGGAATCCCATGAAGGTCAAGGCGTTCGAAATCCTGCACTGCGATGCGGGCTGGAGGACCTTCTCCTTTCTCAAGCTCGACACCGATGCCGGCATCACCGGTTGGTCCGAGTTCAACGAGAGCTTCGGCAGCCCCGGCCTCAGCGGCGCCATCACCAGCCTGATGCCGGCGGTGATCGGGCAGGATCCGCACCGCATCGAGTTCATCAACGCCGTGCTCGGCTCGCGCTCGGTGCAGTCGCGCGGCGGCATCGTGCGCCAGGCGATCGGCGCCATCGAGAATGCGCTGCTCGACATCAAGGGCAAGGACCTCGGCGTGCCGGTCTACCAGCTCTTCGGCGGCAAGGTACGGGACCGGCTGCCGGTCTACTGGTCGCATTGCGGCTCCTACCGCATGCGCAACCCTGAAATCCTCGGCTGCAAGCCGGTGCGCACCTATGACGACATGGCCCGCGTCGGCGAGGAGGTGCGGGCGAAGGGTTTTCGCGGCCTGAAGACCAACACCGCGCTCGCCGTCGGTGACCATATCGAGCAGTACCGGCCGGGCTTCCTCGTCGGCCGCGGCTTCCCCGAGCGCAACTGGAACCGCCACATCGCGGCTTCAGCGGCCCGCACGGTCCAGGCTTTCCGCGAGGGCGCGGGGCCGGACATGGAGATCATGCTCGACCTCAACTTCCACTTCCGCACCGAGGGTTTCCGCTGGATGGCCGACGCGCTCGCGGAAGCGGGGCTGACCTGGCTCGAGCTCGACATCCATGACGCGAGCGCGCTCGCGCTGCTGCGGCGCGACGCGAAGATGCCCATCGCCTCGGGCGAGACGCTGCTGGAGCGGCGCGACTTCAAGCCCTATTTCGAGCAGAACGCCATGGATGTCGCGATCGTCGACGTCATCTGGAACGGCTTCAACGAGTCCCTGAAGATCGCCGCCATGGCGGACGCCTATGACGTGAACGTGGCGCCGCATAACTTCTACGGGCACCTCGCCAGTGCCATCAGCGCGCATTTCTCCGCCACGGTGCCGAACTTCCGCGTGATGGAGATCGACATCGACAGCGTGCCCTGGCGCGACGAATACGTGATGTCGCTGCCGGTCTTCGAGTATGGAGACTACATCCTGCCGTCTGGCCCGGGCTGGGGTGTCGAGGTGAACGAGGCGGCGATCCGGGCGCGGCCACCGAAGGATCGGCTTACCACCGTCTGACGCGCGGACGCCGGGCGATCATGCTCTAATCCCCCGACGCGTCGCTGCGCATGCGCTCGACCAGCGCATCGCTCGCATCGCGCATGTGGCGGC
>JAQGHZ010000258.1 GCA_028291485.1 Rubritepida sp.
CGCGATGGATCTCGCCGATCAGCTCCGCCTCGGCGCCCTCGAAGAGCATGATGCAGGTGGGCGAGGCGTGGATGCCGAGCTTGCGCTCGATGCCGCCGCAACGCAGCGCATTCGGCGTGCCGTCGGGGCGCAGCGTGGTCGTCGCGAAGAGGCTGATGCCGCGCGATCCGGCCGGCGCATCCGGCAGCCGCGCGAGCACCAGGTGCAGGCTGTTCGCGCAGAGGTCGTGCGCGCCATAGGTGATGAAGATTTTTTGTCCCGTCAGCGCGTAGCGGCCGTCGCCCATCGGCTCGGCCTTGGTGCGCACGGCAGCAAGGTCGCTGCCCGCCTGGGATTCGGTGAGGCACATGGTGCCGTTCCAACGGCCGCTCACCAGCTCGGGCAGCCACTTTCCCGCCTGCTCCGGCGTGGCGTAGCGCTCCAGCAATTCGATCGCGCCGGCCGTCAGCGTGGGACACAGGGAAAAGGCCATGTCCGCCGTGGTCATGATCTCCTTCAGCGCGGCCCAGAGCGCGAAGGGCAGCCCCTGCCCGCCATGCGCCTCGGACGCCGAAAGCCCCTGCCAGCCGCCCTCGATCCAGGCCGCATAGGCCGTGCGGAAGCCGGGCGGGCAGGTGACGACACCGTTCTCGAAGCGCGCGCCGAGGCGGTCGGCTTCGAGGCGGCCGGGCTCGACCACCTCCATCGCGAATTTCCGCATTTCCTCAAGCAGGGCGGCGATGTCGTCCGCGCCGAGACCCATCTCGGGCAACGCGTGCAGTCGCGTCAGCGCGAAGAGGATGTCGTCGGTCTGGGTCGTCATGCCGGCATCACCTCTTCACCCGCGGCCCAGGCGGGAATGAAGGCTTCGAGTTCCGGCTTGGCGATGGCCTCCGCGAGCCGCCGCCCCAGCACCGCGCCGAACTTGAAGCCATGACCGGAGAAGCCCGACATCACCCAGGCACGCTGCGAGATCTTCTCCACCACGAAGCGCTCCTCCGGCTCCACGTCGTAGAAGCAAGTCGTGGCGCCCAGATGCCGGAACCCGTCCAGCCCCGGGATGCGCCGGCGCGCGAGATCCAGGATGAGCTCGGCCTCGCGCGGATCGGCGCTGCGGTCGGGATCGTCCGGATCGCCCGTCAGCGAGAAGCTGTGGTCGCCGATCTTCAGCGGCGTGCCGGCGACGGGCGGGACGAGATAGAATCCCCCATCGAGGTCCAGGATCATCGGCGCGCGGGCCCAGCTCTCCGCCAGCTCCGGCGGCGGCGCCAGGCGCACCAGCACCTGCTGCGAGGCGGTGACGCGCTGCCCGAGCCCAGACAGAAGCCGCGGAATCCAGGGGCCTGCCGCGACGACCAAGGCATCGGCACGGCGCCGGCTGCCATCCTCCAGCACCAGCGTGGCATGGGCGGCATCGACCCGGACGGCGCGGGCGGTCTCGATCACGGCACCGCTGATGACGATATGCTTCGCCAGCGCCGCCACGATCCGCTCGGCCAGCAGCACGCCGCCCTCCGGGCTCCAGAAGGCGCCCGCGAGGCCCTCGCCGGACACATAGGGAAAGCGCGCCGTGACCTCGGCCGCGGACAGATCCGTGACTGCCCGGCCATCGGCGCGCAGCGCGGCGCGGCTTTCGCGCAGCCAGTCTCCGTCGGCCTCGCCGATCGCCAGCACGCCGGTCGGCACGTGCAGCACCTCGCCGAGGTCGGCCCAGAGCTCGTCCCAGGCGGCATAGGCCGCGTCGACCATCCGCATGTAGCCGGCCTGCGCGCCGTAAGCGTGGCGGATCAGCCTGTGGTGGTCCACCGAGGAGCCGCGCGGGTTGGGCGGCGGCGCCTGATCCACCACAACAACGGAAAACCCTTCGCGCAACAGGCCCCAGGCCGTGCAGAGCCCCATGATTCCGGCCCCGAGGACCAGGGCAGTCGGACGCGTTTCCATCCCCCCATCCTGCCCGAGCCGCCGCCCCCATGGAAGCGCACCGCGATTGCATGCCGGGCCCGCGGCGTGCCAGCCTCCTCGCCACAGGGAAGACCGCCGGCACAAGCCGATCGGAGTTCGAGAATGCATCGCCGCGACCTTCTCGCGGGCGGAGCTGCCGTGGCAGCCGCGCCCGCCTCCTCCCAGCCCGCCCAGGCGCAACAGGCGAACACGTTGCGCGTCGCCATGACAGCGGCCGACGTGCCCTTCACCATGGGCCAGCCCAACCAGGGCGCCG
Organism: Rubritepida sp.; assembly: GCA_028291485.1. Classification (GTDB taxonomy): domain Bacteria; phylum Pseudomonadota; class Alphaproteobacteria; order Acetobacterales; family Acetobacteraceae; genus Roseococcus. The sequence continues at coordinate 2,198 of JAQGHZ010000258.1, forward strand.
AGGGCAACCGCTTCACCGGCATCACCATCTACGACCCGCTGATCGCCTGGGACCTCTCGCGCTCCGACCGCGCGGCGGTGCTGCGGCCGAGCCTCGCCGAGTCCTGGTCGGTGGACGACACGAACAAGAAGCTCTGGACCTTCCGGCTGCGCTCGGGCGTGCGCTTCCACGACGGCTCGATGTTCACGGCCGACGCCGTGGCCTGGAACCTCGCCAAGCTGCTGGACCGCGACGCCCCGCAATTCCACGCACCGCAGGCTGCCCAGGGCAGCCTCTACATCGGCAACGTCGCCTCCTGGCGCGTGCGCGACCCGATGACGATCGAGATCGAGACGAAGACGATCGACGCCGTCTTCCCCTACCAGATGGCCAACGTCTTCTACTCCTCGCCTGCGCGCTGGGAGGAGGTCGGCCGCAACTGGGACCGCTTCGCGCAGCGCCCCTCGGGCACCGGCCCCTACATGGTCGAGCGCTTCGTGCCGCGCGAGCGCCTCGAATGCGTGCGCAACACCAACTACTGGGACAGCGCACGCATCCCCAGGCACGAGCGCATGGCGCTGATCCCGATGCCGGACGCGCTGACCCGCGTCGCGGCGCTGCTCTCCGGCCAGGTGGATTTCGTCGAGGCGCCGCCGCCCGACGCCGTGCCGCGCATCCGTGCGGCGGGCCATCAGGTGGTGACCAACGCCTATCCGCATATCTGGTGCCACCACCTCTCCTTCGTGGAGGGCTCGCCCTTCCGGGACATCCGCATCCGGCAGGCGGCGAACCTCGCGGTGGACCGCGCGGGGATGGTGCAGATGCTGGGCGGGCTCGCCCTGCCGGCGAAGGGCATGATCACCGAAGGGCACCCGTGGTTCGGCAGCCCGACCTTCCAGATCGGCTTCGATCCGGATCGCGCGCGGCGCCTCGTCACCGAGGCCGGTTTCAGCCGCGCCAACCCGGTGAAGACCAAGTTCATCGTCGCGCCCTCGGGCTCGGGCCAGATGCAGCCCATGCCGATGAACGAGCTCATCCAGCAGAATTTTCGGGATGTCGGCATCGAGCTGGAATTCGAGGTGATGGACTGGGATGCCCTGCGCACCCGTCGCCGCTCCGGGGCTGAGGCGCCGGAAAACCGGGGCATGCACGGCATCAACAATTCCTGGGCCTTCTGGGATCCGGATATCGGGCTGCTCGGCCCGGCCTATGGCGCGGGGCGGATCAACGGCGGCTTCAACTGGGGCAACTACCAGAATGCCGAGGCCGATCGGCTTTGCGTAC
>JAQGHZ010000291.1 GCA_028291485.1 Rubritepida sp.
TCGTCAGGTCGCGCGGCTTGGAGAGCTCGCGATAGTCGGAGAAGCCGAACATGCCCGGGCCGGCCGCGGAGATGAAGGGCGCGAAGCCCGCCGCCGCGACGTTGGACATGAGACGCAGCGTCTCGACGTCGTCCGGGTGATTGCTCCACTCGTAGTCGCCGATGAGCGCGCCATAAGGCTCGCCGCCGGGCGTGCCGAACTCGTTCTCATAGATCTTCTTGAACAGGCCGCTCTGGTCGAACTCGACCGCGCGCGTGAGATCACGGTTGAGCTCGCGCTTGGAGGCCTGCAGCAGGCGGATCTTGAGGCTCGTCCCCGTCTCGCTGCTCATGACGAGGTGGTTGAGCCCGCGCCAGGAGCCCTCGAGCTTGGTGAACTTCTCGTGGTGGATGATCGCGTTGAGCTGCGTCGAGAGCTTGGCGTCGATCTCGGCGATGGCGCGATTGAAGGTCTGCGTGAGGTTCTTGCTGTAGGTGACGGTGCCCTTCAGCGCTTCCTCGGTCAGGGCCTTGATGAGGTCCTGCGCGCGGTCCTTCTCGGTCTGGCGCGTGGCGCCGATGACCTGGTCGAGGAAGGAGACGCCACCCTCTTCGGTGGTGGTCGTGCCGGCGGCGCCGGGCTGGGCCTGCGTGCTGCTCATGGGGTCAGCCCTCCGTCTTGCCGAGGCCGAGCTGCTCGGACAACTGCTTCAGCTTGGCTTCGTCCTGCAGGACCTCGTCCAGCAGTTCTTCCAGCTTGTCGGAATTGTCGACCTTGCTCATGAGGTCGCGCAGCTTGGAGCGCGTCTCCATGAGGGCCTTCAGCGCCGGCACCTGCTCGGCCACCCTGGCGGGCTCGAAATCATCCATGTGGCGGAACTTGAGGTTCACGCCCATCTCGCTGCCGTCGCCGGCGAGCGTGTTCTCGACCTTCATGTTCAGGCCCGGCGCGATGCGTGCCATGACGTCGTTGAAGTTGTCGCGATCGATCTGGGTGAACTTGCGCTCGGTGAGCGGCTTCAGCGGCTCGGTCGGGTCGCCGGCGAAGTCGCCCATGACGCCGACGATGAACGGCAACTCGCGCTCGATCGCAGCTCCCTCGGTCTCGACGTCATAGGTGATATGAACACGCGGCTTGCGCACGCGGTTCAACTTGTCATGAACGCTGGCCATGGCATTCTCCCCGGCGCCACGGCGCCGCCCTGGTTGGTCTGTACGCCGCGGGGAACATCGGCAGGCCCCGCTTCGCGCGGAGCCTAGGCCTTTGTATTTCGCCACGTCAATCTTGCGATAGGCCGGTACTCTACCGGGCGTTGCAATCGAGGGAAGTGGCTATTCTGTCGCGTCCATCGCGCGGGGATGAATTCCCAGGGCGGTCAGCATCGCCGTCCGCGCGCCATCGTCCTGCATGACCTCGGCCAGCAGCTCGGGCAGCGACATGCGGCCGCGCCGGGCGGCGTCGGAGAGGGTATAGGCGAGGAAGGAGTGCGGCTCGGTCTTCTGGAAGAACTCGGCGAGCTGCTCCAGCGTCTTCAAGGCCTGCTCGCGATTGGCGAGGCTGCCGGCGCCCGGCATCACGAGGCCGCCGCCCGATCCGCCCGCCGCCATCGCCGGCTGCCCGGGCGCGGCCGGCGAGCCGTCCTCCGCGACCATCATGCCGCCGCCGCCATCTTCGGCGGCGCCGCCGAGCCGGATCGCGACCTCGGCCATCCGGTCGAGCACCTCGGCGACTCTGCGTGTCGGCGGCGCATCATAGCCGAAGCGGGCGTCGAGCTGATCCTGGAAGAGCTGCCAGGCAGCCCGGGTCTCCGTGGCGAGCACGGCCATGGCGCGCAGGCCGGGGCGGTCGAACTTCGCCTCCGTCTCCACCGTCTCCAGCGGGATGACGCCCTGCGAGAAGCGCTGCTCGCGCCGTGTCTCGTCCGAGATGCCGGCCGTGTCGGCCGAGGCCTCGTACTGGTAGATGCTGAAACCTTCGCCCGAGGGGCGGCGGAACAGCGGCGCGCGGCGCAGCGCCTGCATCACGGTGCCGTCGGTGTCGCCGCCCGCAAGGCCGCCGAGCGGTGCCGAGCGGCCTTCCAGCCCATCCTCGTCGGGCTGCGGGAAGCCGGCGTCCCAATGCTGCTCCAGCAGGCCCGCCAGCACGCGCGCGCCGGCGGAGAGGCCGGCCAGACCCTCCTGCCGGACCAGCGCCTCGGTCATCCAGGCGGCGATCTCGAAATCCTTCGCCTTGTCGGTGAGAGCCTCGACGGCGAGGCGGCGCACCTGGCGCCAGCCCTCGGCGGGCGCGCTCTCGCCCTCGGCCTCACTGTCCCGCGCCCGTTCCTCCGCCCGGGCCTCGGCCCGCGCGTCGCGCAGCTTCTGGTAGATGGAGGAGGGAGAATAATCGAGCCGGAGATCCTCGCCGGCGCCGCCGCCGCTGCCGAGCGGCTCCACCAGCGCGGCCACGTCCACCACGTCCTCGACCATGCGTATCCCCTGATTGCCACGGCGCGCGCCGGTCGGGCGCCGCTTCGCTGAAGTAGAGCATGAAGTCCAGGCTTTGGCACCTGATTGCCAGAGGGGCGGAATAGAGGGCTGAATTGCGCCGCCGCGTGAGACTCGTCCCGGGGATTTTGTCGGATGCGCGGGCAGAATGATCAGGACTTTTCGCCACACCATGCAGCCGCACGGAATTCTTCCACTATTTCATTGATCTTCCCTGGACAGGCGGCAGAAACGAACTCTAGCTTCCCGCCGATAATGCAGGGTGTCCGCGACACGCGGTAAGGGAGACGTCGACTTCATGGTAGCGATCGATCTGAAGTCTCTGGTGGCCCGGATGACGGAACTGGGCCGCCGGCAGCTGGAATCCGCGGCGGGGCTCACGCTGTCCCGGACCCACTACAATGTGGAGATCGAGCATCTCCTGATGAAGCTGATCGAGACGCCGGGCTCCGACGTCTCGATGATCCTCAAGCAGGCCGGCATCGATGTCGGCCGCGTGCTGAGCGAGCTCACCAGGGCGCTCGACAAGATGCGGACGGGCAATGCCCGCGCCCCCGGCCTCTCGCCCGACATCGTCGCCTGGCTGCGCGAGGCCTGGCTGATCGCGAGCCTCGAAGCGAACCAGGGCAAGATCCGCACCGGCCACATGCTCGCCGCCCTCATCAGCGACGAGGTGCTGGCCCGCACGGTGAAAGACAGCGCGCCGACGCTGCTCAACATTCCGACCGACGCGCTGCGCAAGAATCTCGATGCGCTCACCAAGGGCAGCGAGGAGGAGGCCCAGGCCTCCATCGCCGCGCCCCCCGGCGCCAGCGGCGCGCCGGCCGAGGGCGCGCCCCGCTCTGGCGGCCCGCTCGACCAGTTCTGCACGGACCTCACGGCCCAGGCCCGCGCCGGCAAGATCGACCCGATCCTCGGCCGCGACGCCGAGATCCGGCAGATGATCGACATCCTCACGCGCCGCCGCCAGAACAACCCGATCCTCACCGGCGAGGCCGGCGTCGGAAAGACCGCTGTCGTCGAGGGCCTCGCGCTGCGCATCGCCTCGGGCGACGTGCCGGAGGCGCTCGTCAAGGTGAAGCTGATGTCGCTCGACCTCGGCATGCTGCAGGCCGGCGCCGGCATGAAGGGCGAGTTCGAGAATCGCCTCAAGGGTGTGATCGACGCGGCGAAATCCTCGCCGGTGCCCGTCATCATGTTCATTGACGAGGCGCACACGCTGATCGGCGCCGGCGGCCAGGCGGGCCAGAACGACGCGGCCAACCTGCTCAAGCCCGCGCTCGCCCGCGGCGAGCTGCGCTGCGTCGCCGCCACCACCTGGGCCGAGTACAAGAAGTACTTCGAGAAGGATGCGGCGCTCACCCGCCGCTTCCAGGTCGTGAAGGTCGAGGAGCCGACGCTGCCGCTGGCCAATGCCATGCTGCGCGGCCTCGTCGCCACGCTGGAGAAGCACCACGGCGTGCGCATCCTGGACGAGGCGGTGACGGAAACGGTCCGTCTTTCCGCGCGCTACATCCCCGCGCGCCAGCTGCCCGACAAGGGCGTCTCGCTGCTCGACACCGCCTGCGCGCGCGTCTCGATGAGCCAGGCGGCGATCCCCGCGCCCATCGAGGACCGCACGCGCCGCCTCGCGCTGATCACGACGGAGCTTTCGGCGCTGGGCCGCGAAGCCGCGACCGGCGGCGATCACGAGAAGCGCACGGGTGCCCTCGTGGTCGAGCAGGCCGAGGTCGAGGCCGAGCTCGCCGCGCTCAAGGAGCGCTGGGAGAAGGAGAAGGCCTACGTCCTGCAGATCCGCGAGCTGCGCGAGAAGCTCGAGAATCCGGCCGACGGTCATGACGCGGTCGCTTCGCTGGGCGAGCTGACGCAGATCTCCGCCGACCTGCACGCGCTGCAGGGCGAGGAGCCGCTGGTCCATCCCGTGGTCGACGGGCAGGCCGTCGCCGAGGTCGTCGCGACCTGGACGGGCATCCCGCTGGGCCGCATGGCCGGCGACGAGATCAAGGGCGTGATGGCGCTGCAGTCCCGGCTGGAGGAACGCGTCGTCGGCCAGAGCCATGCGCTCGCGGCAATCGCCCAGGCCATCCGCACCAACCGCGCCGGCCTCGCCGATCCGCGCAAGCCGATCGGCGTCTTCCTGATGGCCGGCACCTCGGGCGTCGGCAAGACCGAGACGGCGCTGGCCGTCGCGGACCTGCTCTATGGCGGTGAGCAGAACCTCACGACCATCAACATGAGCGAGTTCAAGGAAGAGCATAAGGTCGCGACGCTGATGGGCAGCCCGCCCGGCTATGTCGGCTACGGCGAGGGCGGCGTGCTGACCGAAGCGGTGCGTCGGCGGCCCTATTCGGTGATCCTGCTCGACGAGATGGAGAAGGCGCATCCCGGCGTCCAGGACGTGTTCTACCAGGTCTTCGACAAGGGCAACATGAAGGACGGCGAAGGCCGCGACATCGACTTCAAGAACTGCGTCATCATCATGACGTCGAATGCCGGCACGGACACCATCGCCAAGGTCTGCGCCGATCCGGAAACCTCGCCCGAGCCTGAGGCGCTGCTCGAGGCCCTGCGGCCCGACCTGCTGAAGTCCTTCAAGCCGGCCTTCCTCGGCCGTTGCAACGTGGTGATCTACTACCCGCTCGCGGACCATGTGCTGAAGCAGATCATCGGCCTCAAGCTGCGCAGCATCGGCAAGCGCGTGCGCGAGACCTACGACGCCGCGTTCGATGTCGATCCCGCCGTCACCGAGGCGATCGTGGAGCGCTGCCGCGAAGTGGAGAGCGGTGCGCGCAACATCGAGAACATCCTCAACCGCACGCTCCTGCCGGAGCTGTCCGCGCAGGTGCTGGAGCGCTTGTCGGAAGGCAAGCCCATCGGCAAGGTGCGTGTCGGGATGAACGGCGATGGCGGGTTCAGCTACGCGCTCGAATGACTGCGCATACGACGGCGCGACACACGCGAAGAATATGCCGTTGCAGGAAAAGGTGCTTCGCGTGAGTCTGTGACTGTGGGTTTCAGGATTCCGCAAGCATCGGCACCGCAAAGTGGGCCGAGTGGGCGGGAAACTGCCAGGCGGTGGGGTGGTCCCGCCGTTGGATCAAACCGGCCAGGTCGCCGCCGCGGCGCCCGGATCGGCTCAGCGCGCGGCAACGGAGTGAAGACAACATGGCCATTTTCCTGAAGTACGGTGCGGTCAAGGGCGAGACCACGCAACTCGCCCACAAGGAATGGATCGAGATCGAGTCCTTCCAGTTCGGCGTCGGCCGCGGCATCTCGATGGGCGTGGGCGGCGGCTCCAAGCGCGAGGCCTCGGCCCCGTCGGTGAGCGAGATCACGCTGACCAAGACGATGGACATCGCCTCGCCCCTGATCTTCAAGGAAGCGCTGGGCGGCAAGGCGGTCGAGGTCAAGATCGAGCTGACGCAGACCGATAACAGCGGCAAGCACGTCGCGTTCCAGAAGTACATCCTGACCGACACGCTGATCTCGGGCTACAGCATCTCCTCGGGCGGCGCGCGCCCCTCGGAAAGCCTGAGCCTGAACTTCGCGAAGGTCGACAGCGAGTACCTGAACATCGACGACAAGTTCGCGTCCAAGACGACGGGCCATGTCATCTTCGACATCGGTCTCTCGAAGCTCTCGTAAGCGAGGCTCGGCGCCGCGGCACGATCCGCCGCGGCCCGCAGCCCAGGCTCGCGCATGGCGCGCCCGACCCGCAGGAGGGTCGCGGCGTGCCAATCGTTTTTGGGCGGATGTAAGGCGGGCCTCACGAGGAGGGCACTTGCAAATCCGCCCACCTCGCCATATGCGCCAAGGATCGCGATCCTTGACCTCCCGGCCGGATTCTCCCTTTGACCGAAAGCTCCCAGATGCCTGATTCCGACGGCAAGCTCGAGACGCTGATCGCCGCCCTGCCAAGCCTGTCCATGGAAGAACTGGGCACGTTGTCCGAGGCCATCGCGAAAGCCCGCGCGGACATGTCGACCGCCGGCCGCGCCGCGCTCCTGGAGGAGTTCCGCCTCAAGGCGGAGCGCCTAGGCCTGTCGATCGAGGAGCTGGTCGGCGTCACGGGGCCAGAGGGTTCGCGCTCGCCGCGATCGGATGCCGGCAAGAAGGTCGCCGCCAAGTATCGCGGGCCGAATGGCGAGGAATGGACCGGCCGTGGCCGCATGCCGAACTGGCTCGCGGCGATGGAGGCCGAAGGCCGCAGCCGGGACGAGTTCCTGATCTGAGGCTTTAGGTCTCGATCACCACCACGCTGACATTGTCGCGCGCGCCGGCTTCGACGGCGAGGCGCACGAGGTCGCCCGCTTTCGCGCCCTGCGCCAGCAGCGTCGCGATGCGCGTCTCGGGCAATTCCTTGAACACGCCGTCGCTGCAGAGCATGTAGCGGTCGCCCGGCTGGATCCGGTCGGCCACCTTGTCCAGCACCAGCTCGCCGCCGGCGCCCACGGCGCGGGTGATGACGTTGGCCCTGGGATGCGATTCGGCATCCGCTGCATCGATCTCGCCCGCGTCGACCAGCTCCTGCACGAGGCTGTGGTCGCGCGTGAGGCGCAGGAGCTGGCCGTCGCGCATCAGGTAGATGCGGCTGTCGCCGGCCCAGAGCGCCGCGAAATACTCGCCCCGCGCCAGCAGCACGACGATGGTGGAGGCGATGACGCCGCCGGTGCCGCGCTCCTCCGCCTTGGCCTGGAGCTCGGCATGCACGCCGGCGAGGCGCAGCCGCACCTGCGCCAGCATCTCGGCCGCGGTCAGGCCGGGCGGGATCGCGGAGAGCGATTCGGCGATGGCCGTGCTCGCCACGTCGCCCGCGCCGTGTCCGCCCGCGCCGTCGGCGACGGCCCAGAGCCCGAGGTCGGGCCGGTCCACGAGGTTGTCCTCATTGCGGGTCCGCACGGCGCCTGGATGGGTGGCGGCGCTGGAGTCCAGGAGGATGGCGCTCATGTCTCGGGCTGCTCCAGCTCGTGCCGCTCCAGCAGGAGCACGAAATCGGCCGGCGCCGGCATGGCGCGCGACGGCTGGCCCGCCGACCAGAAGACGCTGCGGCCGTCGAGCGTCGAGTCCGGATCCTCGTCGGGCGGCGGTTCGGGGAGGCTCGCGGCCAGGCCGTCGGCGTCGATATCGCCGCCGCGGGCATGGAGCGCGGCCGCTTCCAGCGCGTCGTACCAGTCCTCCGGCGGCGGCAGGCCCGCTATGGGCAGCACGGCGGCGAGGGTCAGCGGGAAGCGCCGGCCCACCGTGTCGATGGAGGTGACGACAACGCCGAAGGCCGCATCCGGCCCGCAGGTGCCGGGCGCCAGCCGGAAGCGCCAGGCCGGCGCGGCCTCCCAGGCGGTTTCCCAGTCCTCCCCGAGCTGCTCGCGCGCGGAGGCCATGCCCTCGCTGAGCCAGGCATCCCAAGGCGCGACGAAGCTGCGCGGCAGCACGCGCCGAACGAAATCCCCGTGGGCGGGGAGCTTGCCGAACAACCCGGTGCGCGCCTCTTCCATCATCAATTCTGCGGCGGCGCGAAGGTCGGGCAGCGGAAGTCCGTCATCTCGCGCAGCCCGAAGGGGTTGATGCTGCTCGCCGCCTGGAGCGTGAACTCCGCCGTGCGGTCGCCCTGGATGATGCTCAGCCGGAACCGGTCCGGCTGCGGCGTCGCGACGAGCCGGTTCAGGAAAACCAGCTTCAGCGTGGACCAAGCGCCGTCGAAGGCGAGGTCGCCGCGATTGGACGCGGGATCGAAGGTCAGCGTGATCGGGTGCAGCGAGGGGAACTGCAGGTCGATCGGCCGCCCGCCGCCGCCCGCCGGCAGCGAGATCCGCGCACCGGAGGCTTCCAGCGTCGCGGTCGTCGTCCCGGCCGAGAGTCCGGCGGGGATGATCTGGAAGCGGAAGCCGTTCGCCACGCCGGCGGGGAAGAAGGCGTCGCGGATCGCCTGGGCGCGCTGGAATTGCAGCACGTCCGAAGCCGAGATGGGCGGCGGAAGCCCGTCCGTCGCCACAGGCCGCCAGGGCCGCTGCGTGACGTCGACATAGGGGCGAAGATACTGCGCGAAGAAGGTGTCGAAGGTGCCGCCAGGCGCGAAGAGGCGGATGAAGTCGTCCACCGGCATGTCCGGCGTATTGGTGTTGGGCTGGCGCCGGAAGGGGAAGCGGGTATCGATGCCGCGGCAGAGCGCCACGAGGCTGCCGCCGCCGGCACCGGCGCCGGCAGCGCCACCACCACCACCACCACCACCGCCACCGCCTCCTCCGCCCCCACCGCCGCCGCCACCGCCGCCACCGGCCGCCGCGGC
>JAQGHZ010000325.1 GCA_028291485.1 Rubritepida sp.
CGGCCGGCTCAGGCCCGGCTACCACATGGCCACCAAACCACCGGTATCCGAGGCCATTCCTGAGCAATTGTTGGTAGCCCCGGGAAATCGGCCAGGCGCCAAAAATGGCCGATTTTTGCAGAAAAAATGGTGTCCCCGGCGGGATTCGAACCCACGGCCCCCAGATTAGGAATCTGGTGCTCTATCCGGCTGAGCTACGGGGACAGCCGCTTTCGCCCATAGCACACCCGCCCGGCCCAGGCGAAGTCTGGCCTTGTTCGCCTTTTGCCCCCAAATAGGCGGCGATGGTCCCGATTCGCCCGCGCCTGCTGATGCCCGAGGCGCCCGCACTGGTCGCATCGCACGGTCGCGCCACCCTTCTCACCCCCGACGGCGAGGTCCTGACCCTTACCGGCTCGCACATCGCCGAGGCGCTGGGCGAATATCCGCCGCCGCTCCTCGTCCATGCCCCCGCCACCGCCCGCCGGCTCGACCTGCCGCGCTTCCTCGATGCGCTGGACCTGCTGGAGCTCTTCGCCTTCGCGCTCCCCGCCCGCCACGCCCCGCCGACACCGCGTGGCCTGGCCCTGATCCTCGACCTCCCGCCGCCGGAGGATGACGAGGCCGCCGCCGCCCTCCTGCCCGAGATCGCCTCGCGCCTGCTCCGCGCCCTGGCCGACGAGGCCAATTCCCCCTCGGGCCGCGAGGCCGCCGGCATGGCCGCGCAACTCGCCAGCGCCGCCGACTGGCCCTGGGTGCCGAGCGTCCTCGCCGCCCTCGGCATGCCCGACGCCAAGCCCTCGCGCGATGCCTTCAAGCCCTGGCGCCGGCTTCCCGAATGGGAGGAGACCGCCCCACCGCCGCCGCCCGCGAGCTTCGACGTCACCGGCGCCGACGCCCGCAAGCGCCTGGCCGAGATGCTCGGCGCCGGCTCCGAGCAGCGCCCCCAGCAGGCCGATTTCGCCTCCGCCGCCGCCCATGCCTTCGCCCCGCGCGACGTCGAGGGATCGCCGCACATGGTCCTGGCCGAGGCCGGCACCGGCACGGGCAAGACGCTGGGCTACATCGCCCCCGCCTCGCTCTGGGCCGAGCGCAACGGCGCGCCCGTCTGGCTCAGCACCTTCACGCGCAACCTGCAGCGGCAGATCGACCAGGAACTGATGCAGCTCTTCCCGGATCCGGAGGAGCGCCGCGCGCGCGTGACCGTGCGCAAGGGGCGGGAGAACTACCTCTGCCTGCTGAACCTGGACGAGGCGCTGGGCCAGTACGGGCTGCGCCAGATGGCGCTGCCGCTGGCGTTGGTCGCGCGCTGGGCCGGCGCCACGCGTGACGGCGACATCACCGGCGGCGATGTTCCGGGCTGGATCGGCGAGCTGTTCGCGCCCGGCACGCTCTACGGCCTCGGCGACCGGCGCGGCGAGTGCATCCGCTCGGCCTGCCAGCACTACAAGAAGTGCTTCGTGGAGCATTCCATCCGCCGCGCGCGGACGGCGCGGCTGGTGGTCGCGAACCATGCGCTGGTGATGGTGCAGGCCGCGCTCGGCGGCGGCGAGGACGGCAAGCCCACGCGCTACGTCTTCGACGAGGGACACCACCTCTTCGACGCGGCCGACGGCGCCTTCTCCGCGGCGCTGACCGGCGTCGAGGCGGCAGAGGTGCGCCGCTGGCTGCTGGGCGCCGAGGGCGGCCGCTCGCGGGCCAAGGGGCTGCGTGCGCGCATCAGCGAGCTCGCCGGCGATATCCCGGAGCTGCTGGAACCGATGGAGGCCGCGCTGCACGCCGCACGCTGCCTGCCCGGCGGCGGCTGGTATGGGCGGCTCACCGAGGGCACGCCGCCGCCCGAAGGCGCGACCACCGAGGCCTTTCTGCACGCGGTCCGCCAGCAGATCCTGGCCCGCGCGCCCGACGACGACGGGATCTACTCGCTCGAAGTCGACCTGCATCCCGTCACGGAGCGCGTCGCCGAGACAGGCGCCGAGCTCGCCCGCGCCCTGCGCGCGCTGGAGCAGCCCCTGACCGAGCTGCGCGACCGGCTCGCCGCCAAGCTGGAAGTCCCCGAAGAGGAGGACGAGCCGGAGGTCGGCGAGCGCATCCGGCTCGAGACCGCCATGCGCGGCATCGAGCGGCGCGGGCTCATGCCGCTCGCCGCCTGGCGCGGCATGCTGGGCCAGCTCGACATCCCCGACCGCGAGGCCGGCACGCGCCCGCTCATGGTGGACTGGCTCCAGCTCGACCGCCGCGACGGGCGCGACGTGGATGCCGGTCTGCACCGCCACTGGCTCGACCCGACCATCCCCTTCGCCCAGACGGTGGCCGCGCCGGCCCACGGCCTGCTCATCACCTCCGCCACCCTCACCGACGCCGCCAAGCGCGACGATCCCGAGGCCGCCTGGCATGAGGCCGAGGCCCGCAGCGGCGCCCTGCACCTGCCATTGCCGGCGATCCGCGCCGCGCTGCCCTCGCCTTTCGACTACGCGTCGAACACGCGCACCTTCGTCGTCACCGACGTGGATGCTCGGCAGCCCGGCCCCGTCGCCAGCGCCATGCAGCAGCTCTTCCTGGCCTCCGGCGGTGGCGGGCTCGGGCTCTTCACCGCCATCCGGCGGCTGCGCGAGGTGCAGTCCCGCATCGGCCAGGCGCTGGAGGCGCGCGGCATCCCGCTCTACGCCCAGCACGTCGATGCGATGGACAACGCCACCCTCGTCGACATTTTTCGCGCGGAAGAAAACTCCTGCCTGCTCG
>JAQGHZ010000333.1 GCA_028291485.1 Rubritepida sp.
CATGAGGCGGCCGACGTCAGGCACTTCCATCCGCCCGTGCAGGGAAGGCCCGCGCGGCGGCCTAGTCTGGATCGGCAACTGGGGCGATGGCGAGCGCAGCGAGGAGATCGAATCCCTGCTGCTGCGCCCGGCGCGCGATGCCGGCCTCGCGCTCGACATCCACGGCGTGCGCTATCCGGAGGAGGCGCTGGCGAAGCTCGCGGAATACGGCGCGCGCTTCCGCGGCTGGCTGCCCAATGCCGGCGCGCCCGCGGTCTTCGCTCGGCATCTTGCGACGGTCCACGTGCCGCGCCGCTTTTACGTGACGATGCTGCCAGGCATACCCACCATCCGCGTCTTCGAGGCGCTGGCCTGCGGCATCCCGCTGGTCTCCGCGCCCTGGCAGGACAGCGAGAACCTGTTCCGCCCCGGCGAGGATTTCCTGACCGCGACGGATGGCGCGGAGATGACGCGGCACCTCCGGGCGCTCCGGCAGGATGCGGATCTACGCGCGGAACTTGCCGCCCGTGGCCTCGCCACGATCCGCGCGCGCCACAGCTGCGCCCACCGCATGCGCGAGCTGCTCGCCATCCTGGCCGAGCTGCGCCCCCAGCCGATGATGGAGAACGCCGCATGAGGATCGCCTTCTACGGCTCGAGCCTGCTCTCCTCCTACTGGAACGGGGCTGCGACCTATTACCGCGGCATGCTGCGCGACCTCGCCTCGCGCGGCCATGACATCACCTTCTACGAGCCGGATGTCTACGACCGGCAGAAGCATCGCGATATCGAGCCGCCGGAATGGGCCCGCGTCGTCGTGTACGAGGCCAATGAAACGGCGCTGCGCCAGGTGATGGCACGCGCTGCGGAGGCCGATGTCGTCGTGAAGACGAGCGGCGTCGGCATCTTCGACGACGAGCTCATCGTCGGCGTCATGCGCGCCGCGCGGCCCGACGCCATCCGGATCTACTGGGACGTCGACGCGCCCGCCACGCTGGCGGAGATCGAAGGGCTGCCGGACCATCCGCTGCGCCGCACCCTCCCGATGCTCGACTACGTGCTGACCTATGGCGGCGGGCCGCCGGTCGTCGCGGCCTTCACGGGCCTGGGCGCGCCGCGATGCGTGCCGGTCTACAACGCGCTCGATCCGGACATCCATCATCCGGTCCCGGCCGAGCGGCGCTTCACGACCGATCTGGGCTTTCTCGCCAACCGCCTGCCGGATCGCGAGAAGCGGGTCGAGGAGTTCTTCCTGGACGCCGCCTGGCGGCTGCCGGGCCGGCCTTTCATGCTCGGCGGCAATGGCTGGGGCGACAAGCACCTGCCACCCAACGTGCAGTATCTGGGCCACGTCTATACGCGCGACCACAACGCCTTCAACTGCTCGGCGCTGGCGGTGCTGAACATCGCGCGCGATAGCATGGCCGCCAACGGCTGGTCGCCCGCCACGCGCGTCTTCGAGGCCTGCGGGGCCGGCGTCTGCCTCATCACCGACGCCTGGACTGGCCTCGAGATGTTCCTCAGGGAGGGCGAGGAGGTGCTGGTTGCGCGGGACGGGAAGGACGTGGCGGAACTCCTCGCGGCACTGACGCCCATGCGCGCCCGCGCGATCGGCGAGGCGGGGCGCCGGCGCATCCTGGCCGGGCACACCTATGCGATCCGCGGTGCCGAGGTGGATGCACTGCTGCGCCGCCACGCGGCACTGGCCACCGCCGGGCGCGCCGCATGAGGGAGGCGCTCGACATCGCCGTGCTGGGCCTCAGCCTCTCCTCCTCCTGGGGCAATGGCCATGCGACGACCTACCGGGCGCTGCTGCGCGCGGTGGCCGCGCTCGGACACCGCGTCACCTTCCTGGAGCGGGACGTGCCCTGGTATGCGGCGCACCGGGATCTGCCGGCGCCGGAGTTCTGCCGGCTGGAACTCTACGACGGTCTGGCAGACCTGCGCCGCTGGTCCCGGACCATCGCCGAGGCCGATGCCGTCATCGTCGGCTCCTACGTGCCGGAAGGCGCGGCGGTCGGCCGCCTCGTGCAGGAGACCGCGCGAGGCATCACCGCCTTCTACGACATCGACACGCCCGTCACCCTGGCGAAGCTGGAGGCGGGCGAGCACGACTATCTCTCGCCCGAGCTCATCCCCGGCTACGATCTCTACCTCTCCTTTACGGGCGGACCGACCCTCGAAGTGCTGATGCAGCACTACGGCTCGCCTGCGGCGCGCGCGCTCTACTGCTCGGTGGATGCGGAGGCCTATCGCCCTCGCGACGTCGATCGGCGCTGGGACCTGAGCTACCTCGGCACCTATAGTCCAGATCGCCAGCCGATGCTGGAACAGCTGTTGCTGGAGCCAGCCCGCCGCGCGCCTCATCTGCGCTTCGTCGTGGCAGGACCGCAATACTCGTCCGACATCGTCTGGCCGGCCAATGTCGAGCGCCTGGAGCATGTGCCGCCCTCGGACCATCCCGCCTTCTACAGCGCCAGCCGCTACACCTTGAACGTGACGCGCGCCGACATGGTGAAGGCCGGCTTCAGCCCGAGCGTTCGGCTCTTCGAGGCGGCGGCCTGCGGCACGCCCGTCATCTCGGACATCTGGCGCGGCATCGAAACGGTGTTGCGGCCGGCGGGCGAGATCGTCCTGGCGGAGGATGCGGAAACGGTGCTCGCCACCCTTTGCGATTCCTCGGTCGAGCGCCGCGATCAGATCGCCCGGGCGGCGCGTGCCCGGATTCTCGCGGAGCACACGGCCGACCACCGCGCCGTGCAACTCATGAGGTATCTGCAGGACACGCGCCTGCGAAGCGCGCCCGCAACCTCCTTTCGCGAGCCGGAACTCCAGAGGGAACTACCATGAAGAATGGTCAGACGAAGCGGGCGGTGGTCGCGGGCGGGGCGGGCTTCCTGGGGTCGCATCTTTGCGAGGCGTTGCTCGGGGATGGCGTGCAGGTCTGGTGCGTGGACAACCTGCTGACCGGCCAACGCCGGACGGTTCGCCGTCTGGAACAGGATCCCGACTTCACCTTCATAGAGGCCGATGTGATCGAGACCGGCTTCGCCGCGAAGCTGCCGCGCCGGATCGACATGGTGTTCAATCTCGCCTGCGCTGCCTCGCCGGTGCAGTACCAGGCCGACCCGGAACACACGCTGCTCACCAGCGTCGTCGGCACGCGCAACCTGCTGCGCCTGGCCGAGCAGCGCGGCGCGCGCTTCCTCCTGACCTCCACGAGCGAGGTCTACGGCGACCCGGAGGTGCATCCGCAGACGGAGAGCTATCGCGGCAATGTCAGTTGCACCGGACCGCGCGCCTGCTACGACGAGGGCAAGCGCGCGGCGGAATCGCTGGCGCTCGACTTTCATCGCGCCGGCCGCGCCGAGGTCAGGATCGCACGCATCTTCAACACCTACGGGCCGCGCATGCGCGCCGATGACGGCCGTGTCGTGTCCAACATCGTCACCCAGGCGCTCGACGGCAGCGACATCACCATCTACGGCGATGGCAGCCAGACCCGCTCCTTCTGCTACGTCGACGACATGATCGACGGGCTCGTGCGCCTCATGCGCTACGACGGTGCACAACCAGGCCCCATCAACATCGGCAATCCTGCCGAGCTGACCGTGACGGAGCTGGTGGAACAGGTGCTGGCGCTGACCGGGACCCGTTCGCGCGTGGTGCATCTGGCGCTCCCGGAGGACGACCCACGCCGCCGGCGGCCGGATATCGCGCGGGCCAAGGAGCTTCTCGGCTGGGTGCCACGGAAGGGGCTCGCCGAGGGGCTGCGCGCGACGGTGCAGTGGTTCGCCCAGCTGGAGGCCGAGCCCGAGCCTCTCGCCGCGCGCAATGGGACCGGCCATCTGGCCGTCTGAAACGTCGCGCGGTATTCCGCAGCTTTGCTGGGAGGACCTCGCTTGGCCGAGATCATGTCCACCGAGGTCGTCTACAGCCGTTGGGCCAGGATGATCCTCGCCACGATCCGCCTGCCCGACGGGCAGTCGACGAAGCGCGATATCGAGGATCACGGCGAGGCGGCCATGGTCCTGCCCTACGACCCCGTGCGACGGCTGGCGCTGGTGATCCGTCAGTTCCGCACGCCGCCCTGCTTCGTCGGAACCGACGGCATGATCCTCGAAGCGGCGGCCGGGCGGCTGGAAGGCGAGGATGCCGAGACGTGCGCGCGGCGCGAAGCCATGGAGGAGGTCGGAGTTCGCTTATCCGAGCTGGAGCCCGTCGCACGGGCCTGGACCATGCCCGCCCTTTCGACGGAGCGCGTCGCGCTCTTCCTCGCGCCCTATTCCAAGGCCGATCGCGTCGCGAATGGCGGAGGTCTCTCCGAGGAGCACGAGGAGATCACCGTGATGGAGATGCCGCTCGCCGGGCTGGCCGCCATGGCGGATGCGGGCGAGCTGACGGACCTCAAGCTCCTGCTGCTGGTGCAGACGCTGCGGCTGCGACGGCCCGACTGCTTCGGGTAGGAAGTGGGCGCACGGGTGTCGGCGCCGAGACGCGGCTGCCCGGGCCAGGGATGTTCGGCTGAAAGGAAGCGGAAGCCAGCAACTGGCCGAGCCTTTTCCGGTTGGAATCGAGGGATCGGGGAAGCCACCCCGCCTCCCTTCAGGAGCGAAATCCGTGACTCGATCCGGCATGATGCGGCTTCTTGGCGCGACCTTGGTCGGCGCCTTCGCGCTGGCCGCCGACCTCCGCGCCCAGACGCCGTCCAACCCGCCCTCCAACCCGCCGTCCCGCCCGGGCAGCCTGCCTCAGGGCCCCTCGGCCACCGTTCCGAACACGCAGAGCGGGACCGGCGCCGGCCCGAGTGCTCCCCTTCCGGAAGCCGCCGCTCCCGCCACCGGCCCTCGCGCCAGGTCATCGGCGAGCGGAGAGCCTGTCCGCGAACCGGCGACGCCGGAGTCGACACCGGGCTCGGGGACGAGATCGCCGCGATAGTCGGACTGATCGCCAGCCAGGTGGAGTCGCGGCTCCCTGTCGCCAGGTTCCGGGTTCATCGACCCAGGGCTGACGACGCGCCATCGGGATCGTCCGGCGCGGATCCTCGGCAGCCGGCAAACGGCTGCCCGATCCACGACCGCCGATTCCGCGTTGCTCCTGCATTCCACATGGTCGGATGTCGATGAGCCTCGCCAGAATCGTTCTGGGCCGACGCCTTGCAAACCGGGAGGGCGAGGAGCGCAAGATCGGCGCCTTCGAGGGCGTGCCGGCCATGGGTCTGGATGGGCTGGGCTCCTCCTCCTACGGGCCGGAAGCCGCCCTGGCGATCCTGGCGGTTTCCGGTGCGGCTGGGCTCGCGGCGCTCGGCCCGGTCATGGCGGCCATCGTCGTCCTCCTTCTCGTCCTGTACCTGTCGTACCGACAGACGATCGCGGCCTATCCGACGAATGGCGGCGCCTACACGGTCGCGCGCGAGAATCTCGGGACCGGCGCGAGCCTGCTGGCGGCTGCCGCCCTGATGATCGACTACGTCCTGAACGTGGCCGTCGGCATCTCGGCGGGCGTGGGGGCGCTTACATCGGCGCTACCGTCACTGCACGCCCATACGCTGCCTCTCTGCCTCGGGATCCTCGTGCTCCTGACCATCATCAACCTTCGGGGGACGCTCGATGCGGGCAGGGTCTTTGCCCTGCCCACCTATCTTTTCCTGAGCAGCTTCGCGGTGCTGCTGGGCATGGGCCTCGTCGGGGTTCTGGAGAGCGGCAGCCCCGAACCCGTCATCGCGCCACCGCCCTTGCGCCCTGCCACGGAGCCGCTCGGCTGGTGGCTTGTCCTGCACGCATTCGCGAGCGGCTGCACCGCCATGACCGGCGTGGAGGCCGTCGGCAACGGCATGGGAGCCTTCCGCGATCCGCCCGTGAAGTACGGCCGCAGAACCCTGCTTGCGATCTGCGCGTCGCTGGGGCTGCTTCTGATTGGAATCGCGATCCTCGCCACAGCCTACGGCATTGGCGCCATGGATCAGACGCGGGAGGGATACCAGAGCGTTCTCTCCCAACTCGCGGCGGCCGTGACCGGCCACAACTGGCTCTACTACACCGCGATCGGAAGCCTGCTCTGCGTCCTGGCGCTGTCGGCGGATACGAGCTTCACGGCTTTTCCCAGGCTGTGCCGCTCGATCGCCGAAGACGGCTTCCTGCCGCGCGCCTTCGCCGTGTCGGGGCGCCGTCTCGTCTTCTCCGTCGGCATCCTCTATCTCGCCGCCGTGGCGGGGCTCCTGCTCGTGCTGTTCGGGGGCATCACCGAGAAGCTGATCCCGCTCTTCGCGATCGGCGCTTTCCTCACCTTCACGCTCAGTCAGCTCGGGATGGTGGTACATTGGCTCAGTCGGGGCCGGGCGGATGGCGAGAGGCGGGCCGCCGCCAGAATGCCTCTCGTCATCAATGCGGCCGGGGCTGCGACCACCGGCCTCGCGCTGGTCATCATCCTCGCCGCGAAGTTCACCGAAGGTGCCTGGATCACGATCGTGGCAGTGCCCGTCACGATCGGAGCGCTGATGCTCGTGCGGCGCTATTACGACCGGATCGAAGCTCAGCAGGCGCCGACCGGACCGCTCCGGCTGACGGCACCCAATCCGCCGGTGGTGATCGTCGCGACCGCCGGCCGCAGCCGCCTGTCCGATGAGGCGCTACGCTTCGCGCTGGACCTCTCGCCGGATGTCGTGGCCGTGCATCTCACCGCGTTGGAAGGCGAGCATAACGAGGCGAAGGCTGCCGCATTGCGTGACACCTGGCGGAGCGATGTCGAGGAGCCGGCCGAGGCGGCAGGGCTGCGACCGCCGCGCCTTGTTGTCCTACCGGCGGCCTATCGCCGCGCCGAAGGTCCGCTGCTGAAGCTGGCGGAGGAGATCAGGTCCAAGACGTCCGGCCGCCGCATCGCCATTCTGCTTCCGGAGCTGATCAAGCGGCATTGGTACCAGCATCTGCTCCACACGCATCGTGCGCGGCAGCTTCGCGCCCGGCTCGTCGCTCGGGGGGATCCAGATCTGGTTGTTGTCACCATTCCTTGGTCCGTGGAGGTGTCGGAGCCGTCAGGGAAGCTCCAGTGAACGAAATACCCTTGAAACAGCACAGCACCTCGACGAGGCGGCGTGAGCGAAAGGGGAACCCTTGTTTCGAAGGCTGAGTCGGATGACCTCTACGGTCTGTTGGGCGAGCCCAAAGAGGGAGCGGCTGATGTCGCATCCGATGGGCTATAAGGACGAAGACCCGGAAGCCGATGAACTGGTTCCGCCGCCTCGCCATCCGCTATGAGCGTAGGCTCGATGTCCACCACGCCTACACCGCATTCGCCTGCTCCTTGATCTGCCTCAACGCACTTCAGGGCAGGTTTTAGAAAGCGCAATAAAGGTGTCTTATAAACTGCTAATAGCGATAATGCCTTCTAACTCTTTCAGTAAGAAGTCTCAGGGACCACTCGGCTCAGCAGAACCAAAAACCAATCGGGAGGAAAGTCCGATGCAGGATCAGCCCGGGGATATGCCCAGCCGCGCATCACCTCGCTCCATTGCGCTGGTGGGTCCACAAGGAAGCGGAAAATCGGCCCTATTCGAGGCGCTACTGGCTATTGCAGCGACCGCTCCCACTCGCCGCAACTCGGTACGCCGAACGAGTGCGGAATTGCGGCTCGCCCATCGTCAGATGTCGGATACGACCTGGGCGATCCTCGATTGCCCGGGTTCCGTCGAGCTTTCCTACGATGTCGAGTGTGCACTCTCCGCTGTTGATCTAGCCGTGGTTGTCTGCGAGGCGGCTCCGGCGCGCAGTGCGAATCTCGCCCCACTGTTCCGCCGCATCGAGGAGACAGGCACGCCGGCGCTCATCTTCATCAACAAGATCGATACGCTGGTTGGGACAGTCCGGGAAAGCCTCGCGGCCCTGCAAGCGCAAACGCGGCGTAAGCTGGTCCTCCGGCAGGTCCCGATCCGCGAGGGTGAGACGGTGACCGGTTACGTCGACCTGGTGAGTGAGCGCGCCTATCGCTACCACCGGGGCGCGCCTTCCGAGCGCATCGCCATGCCCGAGTTCATGCAGGTCCGGAAAAGCGAGGCACGCGCCGAGCTTCTCGAATCGCTGGCCGACCATGACGACGCGCTGATGGAGAAAGTGCTGGAGGATCTGGCGCCCGAGCCCGCCGAGATCTACCGGCCGCTACATCATGGCGAGGGAAGCGGTGCCGTCGTCAGCGTACTTCTCGGAGCGGCGGAACACAGCAGTGGCGTCCAGCGCCTCTGGAAGGCTCTCCGCCATGACGTCCCCTCGGCGACGGAAACCGCCGCACGGCGCGGCATATCGTTAGCGGGCGCACCGCTCGCTCAGGTGTTCCGTACACTTCAGGCAGGTCATGCTGGCCGACTGTCATTCGTGCGGCTCTGGCGAGGTCCGCTGGAGGATGGAGCGGCATTGGGCGGGCAACGCGTCGGCGGCATCTACCGCTTTCCCGGCGGTGAGACGGAGAAGGTGCGGCAGGCCGAGGCAAGCGATCTCGTGGCCCTGGGCCGATTGGATGGCGTCCGCACCGGGGCTACCCTGGGCGGCCCCCCGCTCCCTTTTCCGGAACCGCCACCCCCGGTCTTCGCATTGAGCATCGTCTCTGAGGAGCGCACCGACGAGGTGCGCCTCTCCACCGGCCTGCAGCGGTTGACCGAGGAGGACCCTGCGCTGACGGTTACCCAGGACGCAGAGAGCGGCACGACCATTCTCGGAGGCCAGGGCGAGATACATCTACGCACCGCGCTGGACCGCCTGATCGCGTCGACGGGGGTCAAGCTGCGCACGGCACGCCCCCCGGTCGCCTTTCGGGAGACGATCCGCCATGCCGTCATCCAACAGGCGCGCCTCAAGCGGCAGACCGGCGGACACGGCCAGTTCGCGGATGTGAAGCTGCAAATCGCCCCCCGCCCCCGCGGGGCGGGCTTTCACTTCGACGAGAAGGTCGTGGGCGGTTCCGTCCCGAAGCGCTTCATCCCGGCAATCGCCCAGGCGGCGGAGGAGGCCGCGCGGAAGGGGCCTCTGGGCCATCCAGTGGTGGACGTCGCGGTAATCCTGCTGGATGGCGGCTTCCACGCCGTGGACAGCAGCGACATGGCCTTTGCGACAGCCACCCGCATGGCCATGCAAGAGGGCCTGGCAAAGGCGGACCCGATTCTTCTGGAACCCGTTGAGCAGGTGGTCGTCACGGCCCCTGCGGATTTCACTTCCACGGTCCAACGCCTGCTGACGGGCAGGCGAGGGCAGATTCTCGGCTTCGCTGCGAAAGCTGGTTGGGAAGGCTGGGACGAAGTACAGGCGCTGGTGCCCGCTCCGGAGCTAACCGATTTCATCATCGAACTGCGATCGCAGACCCAGGGTTTGGGCAATTATGTGCATCACTTCGATCATCTGGCGGAGGTACGAAGCCGCTAGGCCCAGGGTGAAACTCATGCCTCGTCGGCTTGTCTGCCACATCGCGGAGGATCGGTGTGGCAGGCCATGGCGGCAGCTGCAGCGCGAAGGTCACGGGATGTCTGTCACACGCCGCGCACTGCGGCTCTCGTGAGCACGACCCCCGCAGTGGGAATGACCCAGCAAAGGGGCGGCGTTTCGCTTTTGTGAGCCAATCGCTTTCGCGTCCGTTCTTCCGCTCGATCGCTGGCGAGGGCGATCGTCGAACGTGTTAGTTCACCTTGCTGCCGCGGCCGAACCCGATCTGTTTGGCGAGCGCAGACCTGCGAGCGGCATAGCTGGGCACGACCATCGGGTCGTCCTTCGCCAAGCCCCACTTCGCCCGGTACTGGTCGGGGTCATGCCATACGACGTGCTGAGGCGCTGGCGCGAGACCCAGCCATACCGAACCCAGTCAGTTATCTCGACATCGTCCAGCGCGGCGTGGGTATGGTACGGCCTGAAGGCTTCCAGGCCCGGTTCACCGAGCGGGTCTGCGAGCTGGGCGAGGCTTGGTTCGCTCGCCTGCGCGCCCAGCGGAGGATGACCGTAGCCCTTGCACCGCTGGCCCCCGGGCGAGAGGGCTCAAAGCCTTCTGGGACAAGCTCTGAGACCGTTGCATCCGCGGTGGGGGCGCGTGGCTGAGCAGAAGATAATTTTACGGCTTCGCCCGCTGCGGATCGGACAGCTGCCTTCACGCCGCGGGGAAGTCGTAGAGCACCGCCGGGTTGTCGACCAACACTTTGTGCCGCGCGCGCTCGTCCGGGATCCAGTTGCTCAAAAGGTCGAAGAGGGTGGCGCCGTTCGGCTTGTTGTCGGCGCGCTCGGTCGGGTGCGGCCAGTCGCTACCCCAGACCATTCGCTCCGGTGCAGCGGCGGCGAAGGCGCGGGCCACCGCGCTGCTGTCCGCATAGGCCGGCGCGCCGGTCCGGGTATCCGCATAGGCGCCGGAGAGCTTCACCCAGGTATTGCCCTGGTCCAGCAGGCGGCGGATCAACTTGTAGGTCTCGCTATCGACGCCGGCTGGGTGCGGCACATGCGCCAGGTGGTCGAATACCAACTTGCCGCGGACCCGCAGGAAGGTCGCGCTGGCCTCCACGATCTTGTCACCCGGCATATTGATCTGGCAGTGCCAGCCAAGCGCGTTCACCCGCGCCGAGAGTGGCTCGAGCATCTCGAGCGTGGTTGCGCCGGCCTGCGCCAGGTTGAAGCGGATGCCGCGCACGCCGAGGCCATGCATGCGCTGGAGCTCAGCATCGGTGACGGAGGTGTTGACCACCGCGACCGCTCGGAAATTCGGGCCGAGCGCGGCCATGCCAGCCAATGTCGGCTCATTGTTCACCCCGTAGAGCGAGGGAAGCACCACCACGCCCCGGGTAGTGCCGATGCGCGCCTGCTGCTTCCGGTAATCGTCCGGGGAAGCGTTGGCTGCAGGCAGTCCGCCCGGCGCGGGCGGGAAGCGGTCGTCATAGATGTGGAAATGGCAGTCACAGGAATTTGGAGGGGCGCGCAGCACGGGAGCATTGGTGCCGGTGGAGAAAGGCACATTGTGGGTGGCGGCCGGCTGGGCGAAGGCGGGGCCGGCGGCCAGCGCCGCAGCTGTGCCGAGCATGGTACGGCGATCGGGGTGGGTCATGGCGGTTTCCTTCGCCGCCTCTCCGGGCTGCGTCAGGTGACGCTAGAGCGCCCTGGCTGCTCTGCCAAGGCGGCGAGGTTTGCCTCGCTGGTCGGCAAGCCGGTTTCGAGGCGGCCCGTCTGGCTGGTCGAGGCGGCCCGGCTCCTGGCGCCAGCGATAGAACGTCACCTCCGTCACGCCGATCGAACGGATCGCCTCCGATACAGGGCGACCCTGCGATGTCAGAACCTCGACCTGGCGCAGCTTCGCCAGCGCCGACGATCCCTTGTCGTGCTTTGTCAACGCCCTACACAGGCGCCAGCCGAACGTTGAAGCCCGTTCCCTGTGCGGTCCTGGCATCGGGCAGTTCGACCGTGTCCATGCCTTCACCCATGATGGCAGGCGAGCAACCGGCCATCACCGCGCGGCGTCAGCGGTGGCTGCTCCTGACGGCAGATATCGCTCGCCATGGGGCAGCGCGGGTGGAAGGCACAGCCAGTGGGTGGGGCGAGGGGGGAGGGCAATTCGCCGGCGATCGGGCGCAGCGTGACCGCCTGATCCGGGCCGAGCTGTGGCGAGGAAGCCAGCAGCGCGCGGGTATAGGGATGCCCCGGCGCGGCATAGACGCGCGCAGCCTCGCCGGATTCAACAATGCGGCCGAGATACATGATGGCCACGCGATCCGAGACGTGCCGCACCACGTTGAGGTCATGCGAGATGAAAAGGCAGGTCAGCCCCAGATCATGCCGCAGGTCGAGAAACAGGTTCAGGATCTGCGCCTGGATCGAAACATCGAGCGAGGCCAGCGGCTCATCGCAGATCAGCACATCGGGTCGCATGGCCAAGGCGCGTGCGATGGCGACACGCTGCCGCTGCCCGCCGGAGAACTGATGCGGGAAACGCTGCGCGAACTCCGGATCGAGCCCAACGCGTGCCAGCCAATCCGCAACCAGCGCCCCACTTGCCGCGCGTGTGACGATGCCATGGGCGATAGGGCCTTCGGCGATGCTGTCACCGATGCGCTTGCGTGGGTTCAGGGAGGCGAAGGGGTCCTGGAACACAGTCTGGATCCGGGTGGTGATCTTGTGGCCGGCCAGCATCGGCGATGCGCCGTCCAGCAGAACGCGGCCCGTGGAGGGGGGCAGGATGCCTGCGAGGATGCGCCCCAGTGTGGACTTCCCACAGCCACTCTCGCCCACCAGGCCGAGCGTCTCGCTTTTGTTCAGGCTGAGAGAAACATCCGTCACGGCCTGCACCGCGCGCCCATCCGACGCGGCGCCGAAGGCGGCGGCGATGCGGTCACCCAGTGACGGGCGCCGCACGAAGCTCCGTGTGACGGCTGCGGCGACCAGCAGCGCGGTCATGGCGAGGGCTCCAGCAGGTGATGGCACCGGGCCATGCGGCCATCCTGCTCG